>NZ_SJDU01000368.1 GCF_005518285.1 Brachyspira catarrhinii
AGCCATTTGCTTAAATTATAGAGTAGAGAAAAGAAAAAAGATTTATACTATAGTTAGTTTATATATAAAAGAACCAATACTTTTCACTTTTATAATTCCTAATTTTAAGTAAAAAATCGAAAAAAACCGCTTATAAACTGTTGTAAAAGTATAAAAAATGTATAGACTTTTTATTATACTTCATTATTTGTAGGGTGATATTTATGAAAAAACTGTTAGTATTATTTATATTATTAACTAACTCAATATTATTTTCTTTTGAAGTTCCTGACAATGTGCAAATTATTAACGAAGAATTTAAAACACACTATATTTTAGTAACAGAAGACTATTATTTTAACCTAGTAGATATAAATAATAATAATCTTAGTTTGTATTTATCTATAAAAACTCCGAAATTATCATATACGAATAGACATAATTATGAAAGAGTTTTTTTAATGAAATTAGATAAATCAATTACATCAATATCCGATTTATCATATGAAGATAAACGAATAGAAATAATAGAAGGGTATGGGAATCCGTATCTATATGATATTTACAATAATTGTAATAGTGATGGATATAGATTAACATATTTTGAAAAATTTGAAAAAACTTCTGATATATTGGGAATGCGTGAAGTATTAATAGAGTTTATTAATGATTATGGTAACGATATAGATATAATTTTTACTATTGGAGTTACTAGAGATTATGACGAATATAAATCAGAAAATATCTTAAGAGCTAATTATAAATCATTTTATAAAGATTTCTTAACTATATTAAATTTGTATAGAGATATAGTTATAGATAGGTTGTAAATTATTTTTATAAATTATAGGATTATTAATATGAAAAAACTTCTATTCTTATTTATATTATTAATTAACTCAATATTATTTTCTTTTGAAATCCCTGATAACATAAAAATGATTCATTCTGGATACAATACTTATTACGTTCTTGTAACTGAAGATTATTATTTTAATATAGTAAATGAATTTGATAATATTAGTTTATACTTATCTATTAAAACTCCAGAAACATCTTATACAAATAATAACTATGATACAATTCTTTTAAAAAAGTTTGATGAATCAATAGTGTTAATATCTAATTTATCTACTATAGATAAAACTATAGATATAATTAGTAAATATAAATACTATAAATTATTAGATAATATTTATAATATTAATGATAATAAAAATAATTATAAAGTAACATACTTTAAAAAAATTGAAAAATATTCAGATATATCAGCTTTACATAAATCATTAACTAAATTTATTGATGGAAGTAATATAGATATAATATTTACTAATGAATATAAATCAGAGAATATACTAAAAGTTGACTATAAATCATTCTGTAAAGATTTATTAACTATATTAGATTTATATAAAAATATAATGATAGATAGCTTATATTAAAGCTAATATTTCATTATAAAATATTAGCTTATTTTATTTATCTTTTAGAATTAAAAGATTTTATTAATTTTTCTAATTCATTTTTCATTTTTCGTATATCGCTATCATTACGAATATTGGCGTTAATATTTATATTGTATGTACCACCGCCTGCTCCTGAAGAAGCTAATTTTTGAGGCTGTTTCATTGCGAATATATAATCCTGAGGATCTGTTTTTATTACTTGCCCATTTTTTGTAATAATGCCGTCATTTATCCTTAAATCATCTTGAGTATGAGTATTGGGGTCATAAAACTCTCCTTGTTTTGTCATAAAGGAATAATCTTTTTTTATTTCATTCCACATTTTAGTATACATACTTTCAGTAGGATCTGTTATATATGATTTACCAAGCCAATTTTTAGGTTTTTCTCCAAACGGATTAGCATATTTAAATATATCAGTTGTAGGCGATAAAGCTATTTTAATGTTTGTACCAATTTCTTGAAACTTCCCAGTAATAGATTTTGTGAACTCGCCCCATTTATCTTTGAAAAACTGTACTACTTCGTCCCACTTAGTCTTTAAATAATCAGTTACGCCGTCCCATACTGTTTTTAAGCCTTCGCCTGCCATTGATACAAGTCCGCCTGCTTTATCTTTCAAAAATGCCCCTTTATCTTCAGATGAGGCAAAAGCCGTAAAAAAGTCTATTACAGATGTTATGCCTTTGCTTAAAGTCTCTCCAAAAGTGCTTAAAAGAGGTGTTACGGTTTCTAATCCTTTAATATACGCAGGGGCTATGTCAAAACTTATTTTCTTCATTACTCCCGCAAA
>NZ_SJDU01000037.1 GCF_005518285.1 Brachyspira catarrhinii
AATAGTTATTATATTATATAATTTTTTTTAATCAATAGATTTTATTTGATATAAAAAATTATAAAAATAAAGAGGAGCTTAATGCCCCTCTTTTTAATTTACTTAATTATTTTATTTATCGCCGTTATTCTCTGGAAGTTGGAATAAAAGTAAAGCGGAACATAAAAAATTAAATATTTTATATAGAGTTAGAAATTCATTTGCGATTATAAACGAAGGAGAATTCGTAGCCGTTAAATCGCTTACGGCTTGACTTAACCAATTATAATTAGGATAATTTATAGCCCCAATTATATCATGCAATAAATAAAATATTACGCTTATTATTCCAGATAAACATAAATAATTAATTAAATTTTTATTTTTCATATATTTCAATGCTTCTTTATATCCACCAATTAGGCGTAATCTCTCCAAGCGTGATAACTTTTTTATTCTCATAATCGAGCATAATTTCAATTTCTTTATAATCGTTTGGCATTAATTGAACAAATAATTCTCTACAAGCTCCGCATGGAGTTCCCGTTTTACCGTTCGGCATAATCGTAAGAACTCTTTTAATTTTCTGTTCTCCGTTCGTTATCATATTAAAAATTGCGTTTCGCTCGGCGCATATTCCCAAAGTGGAACATGTGTCAATACAAACTCCCGTATATATTTTACCCGCTGCCGAGAGTATTGCGGATGCCACGCTTCCAGCTTCTATATAATCAGATATTTTTCTTTCGTTTTGAATATTTTTTGCAGTTTGATACATTTTTGTCCATTTATTCATTTAATTTCTCCTTAAAATAATTTCTTTATTTTATTAACATACTCTTTTGGATAATTTACGCTAATCTCTCCATGATAATAACCTTCCAATATTTCCAATTCGCTTGAATTAATCGTATTTTTTATTTTATACGCCGATTTTTTTATAATTTGCCTTTCTTTACTCCCTGCTAAAATAAGAGTTTTGATTTTGCAATTTCTCAGATTTTCTTTTATTTTATAATTTAAATTCGCTTTAATAAACGAAATTAAATTTTCTTTCGTTATTTTTGAAGTATCGTTATAATAAAGTTCGAACAAATCTTTTCTTATTCTTAAACTTTTAAATTGCAATTTAGAAAACAATTTTTTGCTAATTAATTTATATGTCATATTAATAAGAAATTCTACGAGTTTAGAAATATTTTTCATCGGATAAACCAAAGCGCTTTCTATAATGGCGTAATCGCAAATTGAATTTCTTTGAGACATAATTTCAAGCGCTATCTGTCCTCCTAAAGACAATCCGCAAATTAATTTTACTTTGCCGTTAAAATTATTATCTATAAAATTTATGATTTCTTTCGCGTTATCTTCTATTGAAGTAAAATTTTTATCGCTTCCAAAATGTCCGTCAAGTATCGGAATAATCAAACGATAATCGTTTTTGAGTAATTCTATCTCGTCAATATAATTCCACCAAGAAAGCCCGCCTCCATGCAGTAAAATTATAATTTCTTTATTTTTAATTCCGTATTCTTTTATAATCATTTTTTATTCTAAAAATTCGATTTTATAACCATAACGATTAAACCCGTAAGAGAGCTTATAATTACTAAAAATAAAGAACCTGGAAAAATCATTCCTTTTACATGAAACCATTTTTGAGAATATTCTTTATCCATATTTTCAGTTCCTTCAAGTCTAAATATTTTTAAATTGGCGAATAAAACCCAATCTATAAAAAATGTGTCCCAAGCTCCGACTATCAAAAATAAAACGCCTGCAAAAACAAATCCGTCCCAAAAACTATCCGCTCCAGCAAAAATAGCGCCCGCCGAAAGAATAACGGTAAAAATTATTATTCCAAAACTTTTTATTATAATAGTTCTTGCGCTTAAAGGCGAGGTTTCAATTCTTTTATGAGTTTTAAAATATTCTTCCTGTATTTCTGGAGGATAATTATGAATGCCAACCGCTGGATTTTTTATTGCTGGAATTATAACCAACGCCGTAAAAAATCCTATAAATATAATCGCTTCAATTAATATAATAAACCAATTCATTTTATAATTTCCTTTCTATTTCTAATTAAAATTATTATTTATCGTTATTTATTTTTGAAAATATAATTTTTTTATCTTTCAATTTTATTTTCTCAACTTTATAACCGTAATCCAAAAGTTCTTTTTTGTAAGTTAAAAAAGAATGGTCAATCTCAAAACCTGCGGCGTCTTTTATTTGATTAAAAGAAAGTTCGATTTTTTCTTTATTATATCGTTTAAAAATTAAATCGATGTAAATCCATAAATGGCTATACTTACTCATTATTTTTGCTCTCTAAATTTTAATTTATTTAATGTATATTTCCTTCAAATCTTGGTCTAAATGCATAATGTAAAATCGCTTCTATTAATTCGGTTGTTGCTTTGTCTGACTTGACATATATGTTTACACGGTGTAAATTTTTTAACATCCATAACTTTATATTATCTTTATTTATTTCTTTATACTTATTTATTATTAATTTTTTAAAATGTTTGTCATTACATAATGATTTTGCTAAAGTGCTTGGCGCGCTAAATCCATAATGTTGGCTTGTAAATCTTGCTATACTTTTAGAATTGGCTTTCCCTATTTTTAAAAATTTAGATTTATATATAAAAATATATATCGCAGAATGTTCAGGTGGTAATTTAGAAGGTTGTTTATGTGGGCATTTCATATCTTCAATTCTATAATATTCTAACTTATATCCTAAATTTTTTGTAATTTTTTTAATATATTTCATTTTATTCCTTATTTCGTTAACACAATCCATATAATAACCTCGCCAAATTTTTATTCTAATCCATAATATTTTTAATTTTCGATAAATCGCCACTGCATAAAGCTTCCATATTTTTAAAAATCTTTTCGGCGTTCCAATCCCACCATTTAATTTGAAGCAAATATTCTATCAAATCTTCGTTAAATCTTTTTCTTTTAACTTCGCAAGGATTACCGACTGCAACGGAATAAGGAGGAATATCTTTTGCCACAACGGAATTCGCTCCGATTATCGCTCCGTCTCCGATATGAACCGCGGGCAGGACGGTTACATTTTGTCCTATCCAAACATCGTTTCCTACGATAGTGTCTCCTTTCAATTTCAATTCCGACAAAGAAGGAGCGCTTTTTTCCCAACCGTTTCCCATAATATTAAAAGGGTATGTCGTAATCGAATTAATTCTATGATTTGCTCCGTTCATAATAAATTCGATTCCTTTTGCAATGGCGCAGAATTTTCCTATAATTAGTTTGTCGCCTATAAAATCGTAATGATGCGTTACATGACTTTCAAAATTTTCCGCTCCGTTAATGTCGTCATAATAAGTATATTCTCCGATAATTATATTTGGATTTTTAACGACATTTTTAATAAAGCATAAACTTGGAATTTTCGGATTAGGAAAAATTGCATTCGGATTTGGTCCCATATAACAACCTATTTAAATTAAAATCAATCTAAAAACTTGCCTTTAAAAAAATTCTCGTTTCCCGTTTTCTTTGCCGTAAGTTTGAAAATAACGCAACCGTCTGGGCAAACTATAACCTTGCTATATTTTCCGTCTCCGCCGATATTCTCCAAATCTCCTCCGCTTCGCACGGCTTCCATAACGGGAAACATTATCATCATTACTTTTGAGCAAATGCCTTGCCCTTCGGAATTAACGGGACAACCGTAAGCGCATTTATATTTGTCGCCAATCTCTTCGCCGTTTCTACAATATCCTTCCGTTTTGCTTCCTCTTAGAAATCCCGTCACTTCGATTTCAAATTGATATTCTTCGTCATACCATTTTTTCATTTTTTACCTCTTGAATTTAAATTTTATGAGCGGTTATAATCGTATAACTATTATAATTTATCGTTATGATAATATTATCCGCTTCGCAATACCAATTTTTGCCTTTCAAAAATATATTGCAATTTTTATCTAAAATTTTATTTTTGCAATACTCGACAATATTAACATTTTCTAATTTAAGATTTTTCTTAATTCTTTCAATTCCCATTTTAGTAGTATGAACATTATTTATATTGTCAAGTAATATTTGCTTATTTTTCACTATTATATTTCCTCTATCTATTGTAATTTATCACTTTGCTATAACTCTACAACATTAACTTGATTTCCATGTTCTTTTATAATATCAATTAAATCTTCAACTTTTAACCAAAGCGTTGCGGTATTTTCATTTGGATGAACGCCTATTATTTGTTTATCCTTAAGAAAATCTTTATCCAAATAGAAAGTAACCTTCAAATCTTTATCGTTTAGTAAGCCAAGTGGAGTTACCGAACCTGCAATCAAATTCATAATACTCATTAAATCTTGTTTTGAAGCAAAACTTAAAGGTCTTGTGCCATTATTATTTTTAAATTCTTTCAAATCGACTCTTTTGTTTCCTTTAATGGTTATGAGATAATAATTTTTTTTCTTATCATTACGAACAAATAAGTTTTTCGCATTATACTCTGGATATGGTATTTCTATTTCCGATAATTCATCCATATTAAAAACCGCTTTATGTTCTGTTATTTCATACCATATATTTTTACTCTTTATAAAATCATATATTTCTTGCTTATTCATAATTTTATATCTATTACAAATTACTATTTTTCTTCTTTCTTACTTATATTTTTTCTATTATTTTTTTAGCATACGAACAAGTTGCCTTTAAGTTCTTATTTAGTATCCGAGCGTTTTGTATAACATTCTCTACAAGTTTTTTAGCAATTCCCTGTCCTTCATAAGCGCTATCGACCTCCGTATGCGTTATGTTCCAAGTATCGTTTGTTTCTTCAAAATCGCATTCTCCGACTTGCTTATCCAAATCGTAAGCTATAGATTTTTTTTCTTTTTCTCTAAACTCTATTTTAATCATAATCTTTTTCCTCTCCCAATTTTTATTATTTCATAAAGTAATCCTGAAACAATTTTATAACAGGATGGTAAATTGTCAATAAATTTTAATTTATTGAATATTCCATTTACTATTTTTATCTTTTCTATAAGCTATTTTACCATATTCTAAATTTGCTATTTCCTTAATTGATTTATCAATTTTATATATTTCTTCTAATGCAACCACTTTTGAATCTTCAATACTATGATTTTTACCGCATAAAAATTGCCAACATCCATCATCGGCATCGTGACTAACATATAATATTGGTTTCTTTTCATCAAGTATATGAACACAAGTAATAGATGCAGTATTAGGTTTGTCTTTAAATGGAAATTTTTTAAATAAACTCATATTTACGCCTTCATTTCAAATTACTATCTTATTTAACAAACTACTAAATTGTAATTAACTATCATATATTATTGAAATTGGCATTTTTTTCATTGATGATTTACTATGCCACATTTTTCTCGTTGTCTTAATATTAGAATTCAAATATTCTTCGCTTAAATTTTTATAGTTCATTTGTTCTTCTGTATTTAGTTCTCTATGATAATTTTCATAATAAAATTTTGCTAATTCCATATTTTTATTTAATATACAAATATTGGCAATATCAAGTCCAAATTTCGCATATTTTTTCTCATTAAATTTTTCTATATATGATATCATCCAATCTTTTGCAAATTCTATATCTCTTAATTTTCTATAAAATAATATTTCCTCTTTTGCTATATTTACCAAATTTATTATTTCTTTTTTGAATTGGATTTCGTTTTTATATTCTACAAACTTACCATATCTAGAGGCGGGCTGTCTTGAAAATTCAAAATATAAAACATCGGATTGATTATAATCCCATAAAAAAGTTAAACCTATATTCAGATAAGTTCCTCTATCCCAATTTGACGGTTGAAATTCTACTACCGTAAAAAAATAATCATTATCGTCCAAATACAACCGAGATGTCCCCTTTTGAAAAACGCCAAGCGGAATTAAAATTTCCTTACAAACTTGTTTTATAATTTTTGAATGAATATTTTTATCTTCCATAGGTTAATTGTCTCATTAACAAATTACTATTTTTCTAACAAAATACTAAATTGTAATTTATCGATAATAATATTTCTTTATTCATTTTAATTTTCCTTAAATAATTTTTCCGCCAAATTTTTATTTAAAAGCAAATTTGAAATATATTTTCCGTCTTTGAAAACAGCCCAATTATTGAAAACGCAAGGGAGATTTTTAGCTTTTTCGACAGTGTCTACTTTTTCTATATTTATTTTAATTTTATTTTCTTTTGCAAATTCTTTTACTTCGATTATGCAGTTAGCTATGAAAGGACATTCATCGCTATAATAAATCGTCAAATCTTTATTTTTTATTTTCATTTGTTTCGCTGTTTCGTTAAAATACGGAGATTCTTTTCCAAAGTTTAAAGACAATAACTCGAACTCTCCGATATTATCTACGGTTTCAAATCCGAATTTTTCAAAAAATTTCTTTTCGGATAAATAAGGTTTTTTCTTTTTGGAACTTATAACGCAGATTCCGTTTTTCTTTTGTCTTTTAGCGTCTTCAATCGCGTATTTTAAAAGTTCTTTTCCGTAGCCTTTTCCCTTAAACGAACCCGCAACCCATAAACAATAAATATACATAAAATTATTTCCGCTCACGGGACAAAAAGATTTTTCAAGCGGAGCGTATTCTATAAATACTTTTCCTCTATCGTTTAATTTTCTAAATACATGTCCGTCTTTTATTCTCTCTTTAAGCCATTCTTTTTTTAATCTAACGCCGTCTTGATGCTTCTTATCCGAAATAGCGCAACAAATATGCTCGATGCAGATATTTTCTAAATTTAAATTAATATATTCGTTCACAATCTCTTTTTTTATTTTAAAAATTATTAGATTTTTTTAATTATTTTGCAAGGATTTCCCGCCGCTACAACATTTGAAGGAATATTTTTTGTTATAACGCTTCCGCCTCATATCGTGACATTATCTCCTATTGTTACTCCTGGTAAAACCGTTACATTTCCTCCAATCCAAACATTATTTCCAATTTTTATAGGCTTTGCATATTCTAATCCTTTATTTCTAGGTTCTATTTCCAAAGGATGCCCCGCCGTATAAAAACTGCAATTTGGAGCTATAAGAACATTGTCGCCAAACTCGACTTTAGCGCAATCCAATATTACGCAATTATAGCTCATATAAAAATTTTCTCCGACATAAATATTATAACCGTAATCGCAATAAAAATTTTGCTCAACCGTTATTTGATTTCCTGTTTTAGCAAATAATTTTTTTATAATTTTTTCTCTTTCGACAATATTCGATGGTTTTAAATTGTTATATTGATAACAAATATCTTTAGCTTTGCATCTATCTTCCACCAATTCTTTGTTAAAAGCCGCATCGTATAATTCTCCAGCAAGCATTTTTTCTTTTTCAGTCATTTTTATTCTCCATTTATTCAAACGAAATATTATTTAAAATGCATTTTATATTAAATTTATACAAATTCAATATAAATATATTCGCTCATAAAATTTTCTCCATTCCGATTTTTTGAATTTTAAGTCCGATGTTTTTATAGAATTGCATTGCGCTGTCGTTTCCTTCCCAAACATTTAAAGTGAGATTATAACAACCGATTCTTTTCGCGTATTCCAAAACATAATCGAACAATTTTTTTCCGATTCCTTTCCCCCTGCAATTTTTATCAACGCATAAATCGTCAATATAGAGGCTTCTATAATCGCATAAAGATTTTTCGCCATCGTTATTGATTAAAACACAAAAAGCGTAGCCTTCGATTTTTCCGTCCGTTTCGTAAACAAATATCGGTTTTTCTTCGTCTTTTATAATTTCTTTCAATTCTTCGTCCGTGTATTTTTTGCCGCCAGCTTTGAATAAATCGGGGCGAGCGTCCGAATGCACTTTATGAACTTGATAAAGTAAATTATTTATTTGTTCCATATCTTTTTCTTTTGCCAATCTTATCATAATTTTTTCTCCTTAAAAAAAGTTTTTTGAATATTTATTTTTATTTTTTTATTTAAATTCTATTTTTATAATTTGCATATTAAAAATTTTGTCGGTAAAAATATTAAAAAATTTGTATAATAATCTTATATCTTTTAATTTTCTATAACCGTTCATATAAGATTTGCTCGAAACATTTTCAAAATTATCGCTCCAACTTTTTAATTCTTCCAAATTATCAGAAATGCAAAAATAAGAGCCGACTTCTTTCATATCCATAGTTTTTAAAAGTCTTAAAACCATTTTCAATCCCGTTTTATTGCAAGTGTCAAAAGCCAAAGCGCCGCATTTAAAATATTCCGACATTTTAACGAAAAGATTTTTAACTTCTTCTTTTTTGAAATAATAAAAAACGCCCGAAGCCACAAAAATCACGCCTTTGTCTTTTTCGATTTTTTCAAACCATGAATAATCGTTTAAGTCGCAGGCAATATTAAATTCGTTATCTTGTTTCTCCAATAATTCTTCTCTCGTTTTTATAACTTCTTCAAAATCCAAATTATAGCCCTTGCATTTTCCGTTGTTCACGCTCGAAAATAAATCGTTTAATCCGCATCCTAAATTGACTACCGAAGCATCTTCTCGTTTTTTCAAATATTCTTTAATCTCGCATTCCAAATCGAATTCTCTTTGGGCGACTTCTAAAGCTCCATACAATCCAATAGCCGAATTAAAATATTTTTCTTTATCCGAAAAGTCGTAATCAATTTTATTAATTATGTCATCGGAGGATTTATCGCCAATTAAATCTGGAAATTTTTCTTTCGCTATTTTTCTCGAGTATAACGGAATAATCAAAGTTTCTTGAACCGTATTTTTTTCTATTTTTTGTTTCATGTTAATTCCTTAATTTTTATTAGAGTTTAATTATATATTAAAAATAAAAATACCGATAAAATCAGTCCTCGACTAACATAATGCCAGACGAGGACCTTATAAAGGAGGTTCATAATAAATTTACAAAGCAAATTTATTATATATAAAACCAAATCAAAAAATTATTTTATTTATAGATAATTATATCTCCAAAATAATAATATTTCAATACTTAATTCCATTTTTTTATTGTCATAACCTCGACTAAAATCTGCCGAAGACATGGCAATCTTTGTCATCGCCTCGCGGCGCACAGCGTGTGCGAGCCTGTGGCATAGCAATCCAATTTTGGAATAGCGCTTTTTATAACAGCAAGGTGGCTTCAGCCCCTTGTGTTTCCTCTGCAGTTTGCATGCAAGGGGTTAAAACCCCTTGTTATTTTGTTCGTTGTCATTGCGAGCTTCGGTAGAAGCGTGGCAATCCACTTTTTAGATTACTCGCCAACGGCGGGCTTTAGCCTCGGCTATAAAATAGCCTCGTAATGACAATTAAATCAAAAACAAAAAAAGTCGAAAGAGTATCTCTACTCTCTCGACCATTTTAAATTAGAAGGATTTGTGTTATACAACTTAAAACAAAGCAGTATAATTCTCGATATTGTCAATTAGTTATTTCCGCCGCCTAAACCGCCCAAATTAGGATTATAATATTCGTCATCCACTCTTATTTTACTTTCGTTATTGACTACTCTCGCATCCAAATAACCTCTCGTAAATCTTCTTTGAACGACATTAAATCTGTTCTCGCCTTCTCCGCTACCTTCGGCAAAAGCTTCTTCTGCAACGGTAACTATAGTTCCGTCCTTTAAAACGGCAACCGAACCTATACCGCATGCTTTAGACATTTGCATAGCGCTGTTTTCTTGCAATTTATCGGCATCGCTCAATACGGCTAAAGTAAGAAGCTCGTTTATTACGAAACCGTTCATATACTGTCCCGTCCTATTTCTCGTATTGATGAAATATGCCGAGCCGTCTGTTCCTTTAGCTATTTCAAAGTTATTTTCAGAATCATTGAAACTTGATTGTCCTGCCTGAGTAATGTCTTTTTTAGCGGCGGAAGCATCCTCTAAAGTAGCCGTATATATTCCTATAGGTTTTGCAACTTTATCTTTAGTAACATTCGGAACTGCTGCAAGCGTTACCGTAGTTCCGCTCACTGACAAGCCCGTAGCTATTTTGTAAGTATTTTGGTCAAAGTTATGACTAGGTCCAAATTTCCAAGTCGCTCCCGCATCTTCAGAATAAAGAACCAAAAGCCCTTGAGTGACATTAGCCGTGCCATTTTTTTGAATGAGAGTTAAAGGCAAAACAAATTTTTGTCCGTCAATTTTTCCTTTTCCCCATCTCGTATAAATGGAGTTATAGTTTGCGTTGACTTTTTCGCCAACATAAGCTTTAATAGCCTCGCTTCCCGTTAATGCTTCTGATGCGCCATCAGGAGTATATGTAATATTTAAATCCGTCCAGTCGCTGCTCCAAGTAATACTGTCCGAACCTGCCGTTCCTTTAATTATTTTTACCTCGGATACTAATCCGTTTCTTTCTGGCATTGCGCCAGAGCCTGATGCGGCTACTACCGTTATCTCGTTTCCATTGGCAAAAACCACGGCTGAAGCTTTAGAAAGCGTAAAGTCGTTTTTTGCAGAAGAGCCTAATCCTACTATATTGCCAGAGCCTTCTCCATAATTGAGTTCGTTTCCGCCTCTATTGTTCGCAAAATAGATTATATCCACTCTCGCATTTCCGTCTACGCCGACATCGTCCACTCCGCCTGCTCCGTATCTTTTTTCTAAGAACATAGCGATTCCTTTATTATCGTTGTAAGTAACCACAACTGGAGAACGATAATAAGCTTCGCCGTCCATAGAGTCGGCTAATAATCTGATATGAAGCATTTCGTTATTATAACCCGCCTTTTGCTCTTCATTTAACATACCATCGCTTCCGCCAACATTAGTGACTTTATCGTCTGGTCTTTCAAGCTCAAATCCTCCTTCCGTAGGTTTTTTACTTTTACAGCTTATGCCAACCCACGCAAGCAATAAAACTGTAGCTAAAACGATTAGCCTTTTTGTAAAATATTTTTTAGACATAATAATGTCCTCCTAAAATAGAATTTTTTATAAATAACGGAAAATAATTCATTTAAAGAATAATCTCCAATATTTATCGAACCTAATGCGAGTAAAGATTCCCGCAAAATGTTTAATGAAATTTTTAATTGATAAAAAAGTTTTGAGAATATATTTATGACTTGTCGAGACAATAATGGCGACATGACATGACATGACATGACAATCGTTTATACAGTATTTCAATTTACAGTGTCTAATCATCGTTTTTTCTCTTCACTTTCTACACTAATTATAACAAACTTTTAAAAAAAGTCAAGAAAAAAATTTATAATTTTCTTAAAAAAATTTATTTATTTTTATA
>NZ_SJDU01000369.1 GCF_005518285.1 Brachyspira catarrhinii
AACATTATCAAAACATATATTATAATTTTTTTATACATAAGCGGGAACTCCGTTAAACCTATAACGCATAAAACCGTTGTAAAATTCTTTAATTTCCAAATAAGCCAAATAATAAGCTTGAGCGGTGTTTATTCTCGTATGTTTATGAAATAAATTTGAGTAAAAACTTTCTATAAAATCTATATATATTCCGTCCGCCAAACTTCCCGTTCCAGATATTACAGTCATTACTCCAGCGGAAAGCAAAGATTGGATAAGTTTATTGTCGTTTTCTTCCATATTGCAAGCGTTAATAAAAACCAAAGACGGCGGATTTTCCAAAGCGCTTATCGAATTTAAAATATAATCTTCGCTCAATTTTATTCCGTTAGAATATCCATGCGTTATTATATGAACAATGTCGTAATTCTCTAAAACTTTAATAAAATCAAAATAATTATGCTCTTTTCTATATAAATCGATATTAATATCTTTATTCAAATTTAATTTAATAGAATTGATTATTTCAATTTCTTTTTTATCGTTTTTTATATTATCGTCTGGAATCGAAACTATAGCTATTTTATTATTGTTTTTATTTTTCGTATTGTTAGGCAAAATATTAACTGCGTTCGTATAAGAAAAAATTATTTTTTCCGAAATAAATTTTTTATCGTAAGAGAGTATTTCCCAAGGAATATTATAAGTATTTTCGTCAAGATGCAAATAAACAATTCTAAAACCGTTTAGCAAATGTTGTCTGAATTCTTTTTCGGGAATAAGCATATTTGTTAAATAACTTCCGATTTCAATAAATTTTTTGGAATTATCGCCTTCGCTGTTTGAAGTTTTTAATAATCTTAAATATTCTTTATAAACGCTCTTATAAGCCTGATAATCGAATTTTTTTTGATACTCGGCAATATAAAGAGACGGAGATGTTTCTATCGCTTTGTATTTAAAAATGTCGTTTTCTTCCAAATCTTTTTCTATCGAGCATGAAAAAAAAGTTTGAGATATATTTTCGTTTAATAAATCAAGTCCGTTTTTTAATTTTAAAAAAGTTTTTTCGTCAATTTCAAATAAAGAAAAATCATTATATTTTTTTTCCGATTTATAATAAATTCCTCTTCTTCTTTTGTAATTGTCGGTTATTTTTATAAATGCAAAATCGTCATTATTTCTTTTATTATTGGAATTGTCTAAATTATTTAAATCTATTTCGTAATATCCGAAAAGTTTATTTTTTTCTTCTTCGTATAAAAACGCGTTTATTATATTTCCTTTTTTAATTATTTTTTTTATATTTGAATTTTTTAATTTTATGCATTCCGAATTTTTAGAAAAATATTCTTTATTTTGAGTTATTATATAAGATTTAATTTCTTTCATTTGCATTCTTTTATTTTTAAAATAATTAAATTTAACTAAAATTTATTTTTTCTTTACTATATTTAAAATAAGTTTTTCATTTATTAAACCGTCAATATGTTCTTCTAACGAAGTATCTATATGATTTCCCATTGGATTTAATATAAAATCTATCCCTTCTCTTCTCGCTATTTTTGATGCTGGCACAAAATCGCTATCTCCAGAAATTAAAACTATTTTATCTACAAGTTTTTTATACGATAAAGACGATATATCTACGGCTATCTTCATATCAATACCAGATTGTTTTAAATTTAAAATAAAATCTTCCTCGACTAAATCTTCAAATTTAATTGAAAAATTATCTTTTTCCATTCTAATATTTTTTATTATATTTTCAATTTTAGAAGGTTTTATAGTCCATCCATATTGTTTTTTTAATTTTCCAAGCCTTAAAGCGACTTTTCTATTTTTTCTTAATTCGTTAAATAATTCTATTTTAAATTCATATTCTTTTGTTTTTGAAAAATCTATACTCTTTCCTGTTTTAGGATTATGTTCTTTATTATCATAAGGAAAACAATCGTAAAAAAACAATCTGTATAGATAACAACAATAATTTTCAGTTTTTTTCCTTTTTTCATTTTTGCTTGCAAGGACTATAGAATATAAATCCTTTACGACTTTTTTAACATTATCTTTAGAAAAACTAAAATTAGAATCTATTTTTTTTCTATAATATTTATATCTTTTAAGAAAAAAAGAACCATCTACCAAAACAGCAACTTTAATATCCATAATACAAAAAGATTCAGGGATTGGCTTACCTAATATGTTTAGGAGCTTTTATACCTGAATCAAATATACGTTAT
>NZ_SJDU01000370.1 GCF_005518285.1 Brachyspira catarrhinii
TGGAGAAGGAAAACAAGGCGCGCAATTTAGGATGGGATTTGATTATATATTAATACTCCTTTTTTCAATTATATTTTTAATTAAACAAATTATATTTTCTATTATTTTTATACTGTATTTACAATCGTTAGAGTCAATAACCGTTTCTATTGAACAATAATTAGCCTTTGAATATTTTAATTTATTAATATATTTTTCTAATATATCGGCATAATCTTCGTAATTATTTTTAAGAAACGGCAAACTTATATGACTATGAAACGGTTTATTTAACGAATTTACAATATCTATAGAATTATTTAAATTTTCATTTTCTAAAATTATTGTGCTTAAGTCTAAATTAATTCCTATATTGCTTAAATTAATTTCTTTTACAAAATTATAAGTATCAAATGTATTAGTTAAAAAATTTGTTCCGTATAGTTTTGAATTAGGCTCTATTCCTATAACTATATTATATTTTTCGGCTTCTTTTGAAATATTATAGAAAAAATCTTTAGCGATATTTATAGCGTCATCATACGGCATATTATCTTTTATAATTCTTAATTTTGGAGAGCCGAATACCAAATGTTTAATATCTAAAATATTTGCAACTTCAATCGATTTAACGGTATATTGAAATAAATTTTCTCTTTCTTCTTTAGAATTAAATAAAGAACAGTTATTTAGTCCGAAATGTAAACTTTGCATAGAAACCGCTTTAATATCAAAACTTTCCCATTCTTTTCTTAATTTTACATAATTTTTGTAATCGTCAAATAATCCCAATTTTGATATTTTATTTGGAACTATTTCTATATATTTTATATTTTTATCGTTTAGAAAAGAATATATTTTATTTCTATCCTCTAAATTCCATGCCAACGAAGATATGCATAAATTCATTATAAAACTCCATTTTTAATAAAAAAATCTTTCAAATCTGAATAAATATTATCTTTATTGTATAAATAATTATCGCTATTATTCCATTTTGAAGCGTAAATTGATTTCATATTATAATCATATAATTTCGCTTTATCAGAATCAAAGTCTTTATTAAATATATTTTTCATTATTTCTTTAGCGGATATCGGTTCTGAACAAATATTTAAAATATTTATATTATTGTCTATAGATTTTAATATGTCTTTGTATAAATTATCTAAATTGTAAAATTGAAATCTGCTATTGGAATTCGTAAATTGCAACGAAGTTTCATTAATAGAAAATAATATATCTTTTATGCGACTTCTAATATTATCGTTAATAGCTTTATTTCTATCAAATATATATCTTTCGGTATCTTTATTATAATTATAATATTTTTTTAGCGTATCGTCTTTTAAAATCGAATTTATATATTCAAATTTTTCTTTAGTGAAAAACGAAGGTTCTGGATTAATTATATCAAAAATAAAATTCTTTTTTAAATTGTTTCCAAATAACGCTGGAAGTCTTATAATATAACTGTCTCTAAATATTTTAGAGAATTCGTATTCGGCTAATTTTCTATTTTTGCCATAATTAGAATCGCTTTCATAATCAAAATCATTTTCATCATAAATAACGGGTTGCGGATAAACGGCTATTGTGGATATCAAAACGGCTTTTTTTGATTTTACTGTTTTTAAAATATTTAATAATTCGTTTATATTTTCCAAATCTTTTTTATATTTTAAATTAGCTAGTTGCATATCCGAAGGTATGGCGGAACATATTAATAAATCAAATTCTCTATTTCTTATATCGTTAATATTTTTTGAATTATATTTAGAATAAAAGTCCGATTTTAATAATATATTGCTTCCGACAAAACCGTTATATCCTATTAAACAATTATTATTCATAAGTTTATCCTTAATTATTTATCATATAATTTATAATTTATTTATTTGAATAACTTTATATATAGGCATGCTATTTACTTCTATAAATAACAGCCCTAAAAATCTAATAATAATGCTAAAGATTAAGAAAACAAATGTAAAACAAAAAGACAAGAAAGTAAAAGTGGACGCCCATCCGTTTACTATTTGAAATTTAAAAATTTTAAGTATTAAACTATAAACGCCGCCGCCAAACGCTATTAAAGAACAAAAAATACTAATTCTTAAAGTTATTTTATATATAACTTGATAATATAATAATAAATATATTCCTCTATTCTTTTGAGACAACTTATAATTTTTATTATTATAAACCGTTTCGGAGTAATTATAGTTTAATACTTAAAA
>NZ_SJDU01000371.1 GCF_005518285.1 Brachyspira catarrhinii
GCTTTAACTTATTTTCATAATCATCAGCATTTATATACGCTTTTAATGATATTATAATCTGCTCTATAATATCATATTTCTTCTCATCTTTTAATATATTAATATAGTTTACTATCTGCTCATTTAATTTTAAGCAGGCATCAAATTCTTTGGCTTTAATTTTGGAGTAATAAAACATATATATAAGTTTTATATTTTCTATTGCTTCATATATAATTGTATTATTAGTAATTATATCAAATCCATTTTCAAGCCCTTTATCATTATATTTGTAAAACTTAAGTTTAGAAAATTTAAGTATATAATTAATATTAAGAGTTGTACATATATCAATAATATTCTGAATTTTTTTTATATTTTTTAAATCTTTTGCTAAATTAGTAAACTCATAGCATAAAGTCTTTAAAAAATCTAATTCTTCTTTGCATGCTTTAAAATCATCTTCATTATTATTACTATTATTTTGAATATGCCCAAATTTAATAAGAGATTTTTCAATTTCATTTTTTCTTGTTTCTAAATAATAATTCCTTAATGCCATTTCTTTAATATCATAATCATGATAAAAATAGCATACTTCTCCATTTTTATTTTTATGCTTAGCTATATTAAGATAATCATATCTAACATAATCAAATCTGAAATCAGAAATTTTTAAAGCAATAGCATATATCATCACTTCAAAATCACTATAACTTTCACACTCTCTAAATAATATATAAAGCATATTTTCAAATAAAGTCTTAGTTCTTTCCATCAAAGTCATATTATGATATTTACTAACTGATAATACAACATCATACATATATGATATAGCATTATCTCTATATTTTTCATCTTTAGTTTTCAAATATTTAAAATAATTATATTGAGCTGATAAATTAAGGACATAAGCATTGGTTTTAAATATATCAAGAGCTAAATAATCATCTGTCCAAAAATATATATACTCAAGCCTTTCCACATTCATATCATGTATAATATGGTATTTATAATCCGTAAAATTGACAGTATTTAAATATTCTATAGCATTATCAATAAATCCATCTTTATTAAGGATTTCATATTTAATCTCAATTCTAAAAGGATTAAATTCTCCAAATGTAAAAGCTCTATGTATAAAATAAAAATATAGTAAATTAATATCTTCAAAATTAGCATCTTTAAAATCTTTTTTAGCATAAGAATAAAAAGAATGCTCATCTAATTCTATTATTAATTTTCTTACATCTTCAATATATTTATCAATATCAAAATCAAAATCTTCATTACCAAATTCCCCACTAACAACAACATAATCATTGCTTAAAAACTTTTTAATATCATCAATATATATATGATGGAAATACATATCATATAAAAAGTATAAAGCATTATAAACCTGTATTTCCTTTTCATTTTTATTTTCCATAACAGTTTTTATTTTTGTGAATGCAAAAAAGAAAAATAATGCCCTATAATTAATGGTAAAATCATACTCATTAATATTCTTATATAAATAATTGATTGACTGAAGTAATATAGGTATATCTATATCATCAGTATCATACATACAAATCAAACAATTTATTCTTTCATATAGCTCTTTCTTCTTTAATTCTTGATCTTCTGCATCATCATATGCATAACAAAAATTATGTTCATTAACTTTTTGGTTTATATCAATTTTATTTAATTTAGCTAAAACTTCATCAAATTTTTTGCTGTCAAATTTTTTATATAATTCTCTCATATATTTTATCTCCTATTGATTATTAATTTCTATAATTCTACAAAATAAAAAGTAATATTTTAGAAAATGAAACTGATTTTAAGTTGTATTGATAATAAAACTTACAAATATGACATAGTTATATATAGAATTAATACCAATTAGTAAATAATGTAGAAGAATACATTTAAAAAATATAAAACACACGCTAAGTATTTTATAAAGTTTTATGCAATTTAAATGGAAATTACATTTTTTTAAATTATTAAATATCATAATAGCTATGCCTCCTTACACAAAATCATGGCGACATATATTAGATATTAAGATATTTAATATCTTTATTATATTACAAAAAAAAATAAAGTCAATACTAAAAAGGACAGCCATTATTCATAGCTGCCCTTTTAATATTTAAATAATTATGTTATTTTTTATTTAACCGCTTCAGCACATCTAGAACATAACTCTTTATGCTCACTGTCTTCGCCTACACTCTC
>NZ_SJDU01000372.1 GCF_005518285.1 Brachyspira catarrhinii
AATAATATAGCCAATTCTTATTATCAATTAAAAAATTATGACGAGGCTTTGATTTGGTATAATCGTTCGGCTGAAAGATTGCATTCGCTTTACTTGCCAAATATAAACGAAGAGATTTTAACCGATTATACGATTTCGCAAAATGTTGTGACAAATATCGCGTTTATTGGAAATTCGGATTTTAACGAAGATATAATTTATGATTTAAATTCGGATATTACAAATGATTTAAATGAAAATTCTGAAGAAAATTTAAACGAAAATTTAGAAGAGTTTAACAACGATTTTAATTTGACAAACGAAAAAAATAATTTATATAATTCTTTTACAAAATTGCCTTTATTTACAAATGTTATTATTACCAATACTTACACAAACGAATATTCTTTTACAAATAAAACCGTAGATTTTGTAGATAACGATAATTTTTATTTGGCAATTATAGGCGACACTACAAATATTACGACAATTACCGATTTTAATTTGGACGGAACAAATATGGTTTTTACGAATATAATCGTTTCGTTTAATTCTTATAACACTTCGGCTTTATATTACAGCGCTTATCTCAATATGGGGCATACTTATTTGGCTTTGGGCGATTTGACTAACGCTGCGATATCTTATGAAATATTTTTGAAAAATATTGGAGACGATTATTATCAAAAAGATTCTTTGGAAAAAGTTATTTCTTTGATTAGAACGAACGATAATTCTATTAAATTTATTCCTTTCACAAATAATTATAGAATAATTACGAATAACGATGGAAGCGTTACGATAGAAAATATTTATCCTAATTTCGATTATACGAAAGAAATTTTATTTGATAACGGAGTTAGAATAGTTTACGAGAAAGGAAATATTGAAAAAACAAAAATGTATTCCAACGATTATGAGATTTCCGACACTTTATATTCTTACGGAAAACTAGAGATAGAAACTTTATTTGAAAACGGCGATAAAAAAACGGAAAGTTATTTTGCCGATAATTCAAAATCTATAAATCTAAAAACGGCAAACGGAGATATTTACGAATATATTTTATACGCGGACGGCTCTTTTATAAATAGAAAATCCGAAAACAATAATATTATTACGGAAATAAAAAAGCCTGACGGTTCATTAATCGTCAAAACTGAAAATCCAGATGGAAGTTATAAAATAGTCGCAAATTATATTGACGGAAGTATAGGAACTACGATAGTCGACAGCGAAGGAATAAGCGCGTTGAAAATAGTTTATCCCGATGGCAGAGTGGAGGAGAGGAATTCGCAAAATACGGGAGAAGGAACTTTATCTTATAATATTAAGGCTGACGATGGAAGCGTGATAACAAAAACTTATAACGATGACGGTTCTTTTACCGTGATAACAAAAAAAGTTGACGGAACTATAATAACCGATACGGTAGCGGAAGAAACCGTAAGCGAAATAAAAATGCCTAACGGAACTTTGATAACGAGAATTATAAAAGCGGATGGCTCGAAAGAAACCACTACTTTAAATAAAGATACAAGTTATATAAAGGAAACGGTTAATGCGGATTCAAGCAGCGTTACAGAGACGGTTAATGCGGACGGTTCGACTTCAACTATCACCAAAGATGTTATGGGAAACACTGAAGCGGTTAATATTTTTAGCGGAGGCGGATATTCCGTTCATAAGAATTATATAAACGGAAAAAGCGTGATAAACGAAACAAGGGCGGACGGAACGATAATCGATATAGAAAACGATGGAAAAAATAAAACATTGCGAGCCGTAGATTTTGAAGGCTATATTATCGAAATGAAACAGTATGTAAACGGCGACAGAGAAATAGCTTTATTCGATTCCGATGGAAATAGGGTAGGGTTGGAAACTGCAAAAATGGTGATAAGAAGAATGGATTTAAGCATAAAAGCGGAAGAAGTGAATAATCTTATTGTGGAAAAAGATTCCGATGAAAGCGCTGAAAATGAAAATTCTACTAATGAAATTTTCGAAGATGAATCCGAAGAAGAGAATTTCAATACTTCGGTTTATGAGTGATTTTAATTAATTTAGGTTAATATATTAGTAAATAAACAAATATTTTATACTCATTTTTTGATTAGCATATTCAAATATTATATATAGCGAATTAATTTTTTATTGCATATTAGCCGTTTTGTATAAAATAATTAATTATAAATATATTAAATTATTTTT
>NZ_SJDU01000373.1 GCF_005518285.1 Brachyspira catarrhinii
GCAGTAGAAATATATTTTTATCGGTTGACGGCGGAATAAATTTAAATACTTGCGATAAAGTAATCGAAGCGGGAGCGAATTTTTTGGTTTCGGGAAGCGCAATAATAGACAGCGAAGATAAAAAAGAAGTTATAAATAAACTTAAAGGAAATAAATAAAAATAAATATTTAATTAATTTAATATGGAGTAAATTATGATTAAATTTCTAATTAAAACAAACAAAGAAAAAACAAAATTCTTTGAAATATCGGCTTTCATACTTTTAATAGCTATAAGTTTGGGTTCGCCAATCATTGTTCATTATTTCGGCTTAAAAGGAACGGAATATTTGCCAATATTTTTCGCTTTATCTTTAGGCTCTTATATTTTAAATCCGATTTCGCTTATAACTCTTTCAATAATTTCGCCTTTAATGAATTCTATAATAACGGGAATGCCTCAAATTCCAATTTTATATTTTCTAATATTCGAAGGAGTTATTTTTTCAATATTAATATCGCTACTTAAAAATAAATTGCCGTTTTTTATATTATCTCCGCTCTCTTTTATAATCGCAAGATTTTCTTCGATTCTGCTTGTATTTTTATTAAACGAAAATATTGAAATTTGGTTCAACGGAATTGTAAACGGTTATAAAGGAATTATAGTCAATTCTTTATTTTCGCTCGCCGTATATTTTATTTTTAAAAATAGACTTAAAAATATTTAAAAAATATAATTAAAGAGAATTAAAATTATATACAAAACATTTTATATTGGCGATATTAAAGTTTCCGCACTCGGAGATTTGGATAAAGATTTAGGAGACGAATTAAGAGCGTTTAAAAGAAAAGAAATTGATTTTCCAAATAAAATTTTAAATGCTTTTGCGGAATATTATAAATCTTCAAATTTAAAATCTGACATTTTATTATTTGTTTCCTCGAATAAAAACGACAATATAATGAATTTTTTCGCCGATTATATTTCAAAAAATTTGAATATAGAAAAAAGCGACTCGATAATTTTTAATAACGAAATAAAAGAACAAAAATATTTGGAAACTCTTAAAGAGAGAGAAGAAAATATAAAAAACGCGTTTAGATTAATCTCGCCCGAAAAACTTATAAATAAAAAAATTCTTTTGATAGACGATGTTTACGCTTCGGGTTTTACTCTAAAAGAAGCGATAAAAATCTTAAAAGAAAACGGAATTAATGATATAGAATGCATAATTTTTTGCTATAGAAATCATATTTTTTTGTAATTGATAATTTGAAATAAATAATTTAAAATAAAAATAGCGGAGCTTTTAACCCCGCCTATATTAAAAAATGAAAAAACATTATTTTATCATTTATAAGATTTTTCCAATACGGCTAATATATCTTCATCGCTAAAATTATGCGGGTCCGTTTCGTATAATCCGCCCATAGCGAATTTTGAATTTTTAGCTATATCGGGCAATTCTTCTTTTTTTATTCCGTAATCGGAAAGTTTTATATTATCGACTTTGCAGGCTTTTTGAAGTTCGACTAAAGCATCGACAAAATCCGTAGGTTTTGAAGCGTCTTTTTTACCCAACGCTTTAGCCATATTTATCATTTTTTCATCGCAATCATGAGAGTTTGCTATTAAAGTGTAATATTCTTTACTTATCGCGATTAATCCCGCTCCATGTTCGAGTTTAGGATAATACGCGCTTAAAGCATGTTCTATAGAATGCTCCGCCGTGCAACTTGAAACGCTTTCGACTATTCCAGATAAAGTGTTAGCCATAGCGACATTTTCTCTCGCTTCTTCATCGTCTCCGTTTGCAACCGCTTTTGCCAAACTTTTTCCTATAAGTTCGATTGATTTTAAGGCAAATAAATCGCTCATTTCGCTTGCAATTTTATTAATATATCCTTCCGTGCTATGAAATAAAGCGTCAAATCCTTGATAAGCGGTTAATTTAGACGGAACGGTTTTCATAAGTTCAGGGTCGACTATAGACAAAAACGGATAAGTTTTATCGTATCCAAAACCTATTTTTTCTTTTCCATTCGTTATGACAGTCCAAGGGTCCGCTTCCGTTCCAGTTCCAGCGGTAGTCGTAATAGCCACAACGGGAAGAGGTTCGTTCGGTATAGCTTTTCCTTTGCCCGTTCCTCCAAATATATAATCCCAATAATCGCCATCATTTGTCGACATAAT
>NZ_SJDU01000374.1 GCF_005518285.1 Brachyspira catarrhinii
ATAAGAGACGAATTTATAGATTCAAAAATTATGACGGAACTTGGGCAGGACGGTTATTGGAAAACTAAATACGAATATCTTAAACAACTTGAAGCGGTTTATAATGAGCCGAGCGGTTATAATTTGAGAAACGATTTGGACGCTTTTTGGGACGCTTGGCAAGAGATGGCGGTTAATCCAGCCGAAAGAGGAACGAGATTAGTTTTGGTTGAAAGAGCCGACAGAATCAATTCTTCTTTAAATTATATGTTCGAGCAAATGAACGGAATGCGCGGCAATTTGAATAATCTTATCGAAAGCAAAGTTAATAGAATAAACGATATAGCAAATTCAATAAAAGATTTGAATGTAGAAATAGTCAAACAGCAGGCGTTGGGACAAAACCCTAACGATTTGCTTGACAGAAGAGATTTGCTTTTGGACGAATTATCCTCTATCGCAAATGTCGATATAAAATCTGTAGACTCTGACGAAACTATGATTTATATAGGAAGTCGAGCTTTGATTCAAGGAAATATCGTAAGCAAGTTGGCTTTGGAGAGAAGCGCAAGCAATGAAGGAATGTTCGATATTTATTGGGAGAAAGACCATGTTCAAGTTAATCTTGGCGGAGGCGAATTGAAAGCCTTGATTGAAATGAGAGATATTGATACGGTGCAGGCTATAAACGATTTGGATACATTGGCTATGAATTTAGCCGATTCGGTTAATGAAATTCATAGAAGCGGATTCGGATTAAATCAAGAGACGGGAATAGATTTCTTTACTATGACAAAAAATACTCCTTCCGTTATCGGCAATTTCGACACGAATAACGATGGAAACGAAGACGCAAGCGTAATGTTTAAGGTTAGCGGAATCAATTCAATCGATTTAAACGATAGTATAGGAAGCGCTGGAACATTGATTTTTGGAAATAAAGCGAGAGAGGGCGTAAATGTGGCGATAGATTATACCGCGCAAATGAAAGTTAAAGATTTGATAGATAAAATCAATTCGAGCGAGGCGAATGTTTCGGCATATTTGGACGATAAAAATAGACTCGTTCTTAAAGCGAAAGGTTTTGACGATTATATGCGTCCTTCTTATTTCATAAAACATATTGAAGATTCGGGAGATTTTTTAGTAGGAATAACGGGGGTATTGAATCAATCGGGAGAGGCTGGCGCTTACGATTGGAATCAAGTAAATCAGGTTAATCAGCTTGCGGGAGATTTTAGAAATTTCACCGTCACTCCTTATAGACATCCCGCCTCCTCTATTCAAGTTAACGATATAATTAGAAACGATATTAATTATATAGCGGCTTCAAAAGGAATAGACACGACAGGAAACGGTTTTAACGATAAATGGAACGGAATCGGAGACGGCTCGAACGCTTTGGCTATAGCTAATTTGAAAAGCAAAGAGATTATGGTTGAAAGCAAATCTACATTTAACGATTTCTACACTGGAAGCATAGCGAGAATAGCGGGTAGAACGGAAACTGCAAACGCCGAAACCGAAAAACAAGCCATAGTGATGGAATATCTTGAAAAATTAAGGCAATCCGTATCTGGCGTAAATTTGGACGAAGAAATCGCTCAAATGGCTATGTATCAGCATGGCTATAACGCGTCCGCTCGAGTCGTTAGCGTTATGGACCAACTGCTCGATGTGGTTATAAATAGAATGGGTGTGTGAGTTTATATAAATTAGTAAGGCGATATTCTATTTTTAGGATGTCGCTTTTTTATTTGCATTTAGCGTCTCGTTAATCTCTTTTAACTCTTTCAATATTTCTTTTTGATTATTATTGATTTCGTTTAATAATTTGATTCCCTCTTCCAACATAGCCCGCTTTTGAGGATTATTAAACATATCGTTTATATCTTCTTGCCATTTAAATAAACCCATTTTTAACACCTTTCAATTAATTGTAATTTTATTATATGATTTAATATTATAATGTCAATATTTATCTATAATATTTATTGCGAGCGTGAGCTTGGCAGTCTATTTTGTGTAGATTGCTTCGGCTATGAATAGCCTCGCAATGACGAATATTTTTCCCGTCATTGCGAATATTTTAAAAATTTGAAGCAATCCAAAAATAAAAAACCGAGTCTTTAATCAATTAAGATAAAGAACTCGGTTTTATTCTAAAAATAGTGTAAATTAT
>NZ_SJDU01000375.1 GCF_005518285.1 Brachyspira catarrhinii
TAATATGTAAACTGCTTCCCACTTTCAAATCGCTAACATCAACGATAAGCTCTCTCGGTATAGAATCTGGGAAAGCTTTTATAGGAAGTTCGTATTCCACTTGCTCTAAAGTTCCGCCACCCAAACGAACTCCTTCTGGAATTCCTTCGATATGAATGGGAACGAAAGTTTTTATTTTTTTGTTTCTGTCGATTTCATAAAAATCTATATGAGTAATAATTCTCTTTATTCCGTCAATTTGATAATCTTTTACCAAAACTTCTCTCGGTTTATCGTTTTCTATATCCAAAGTTATGATGGAATGTTGTCCCGCCAAAGAAAATACTTTATAGAAATCTTTTAATTCTACGGCTATAGAATATTCTTTTCCTCTTCCGTAAAGAGAGGCAAGCGCATAGCCTTCGTTTCTTAATTTTTTGCCAACGCTTTTTGTTTTGGTGTCTCTTTGTAAAGCTTTAATAGTATAATTTTCGCTCATTTTTACTTCCTTATTTCTAATTTATTTTAATTTTATTTATCAAATAAAACGCTTATAGACATTTCCATATGTATATGTCTAATGGCGTCCGCAATCGCTGGAGCTACCGAAATAATCTCTATTTTATTTCCGAGTCTTTCCGTCATAACTTTCAAACTATCCGTTATATAAAGTTTTTCAATTTCGCTTCCGTTAATTCTTTCGTAAACATCGCCCGAACAAACGGCATGCGTTATGAATACGAATATTCTTTTCATTCCCGCTTGTTTTAAGGCATGCATACTTTTTATAAGAGTTCCTCCCGTATCGATTATATCGTCCACAATAATAGCGTCTTTTCCTTTAACATCTCCGATTATATTCATAACCTCGCTTTCATTCGCTCTATCTCTTCTTTTATCTATAATCGCGATATCGAGCTTTAAGGCTTTGGCTATGAGTCTCGCTCTTCCTATTCCTCCTATATCGGGGGAAACTATAATGGAATTTGAAATATCAAGGTCTTTTCTTATCTTATCCAAAAATATATTTTTAGATTGCATATGGTCTACGGGTATATCGAAAAATCCTTGAATCTGCGCCGCATGTAAGTCCAAACATAGAACTCTGCCCGCTCCAGATTCCGCAAGTAAATTTGCAACCAATTTAGCCGTTATAGGAACTCTCGGCTCGTTCTTCCTATCCTGCCTCGAATAACCGTAATATGGAATCACCGCCGTTATTCTTTTCGCGCTCGCTCTTTTCAAAGCGTCTATCACGCAATAAAGTTCCATCCAGCTTTCGTTACTCGAAGGTCTGCCCGTAGGTTGTATAACATATACATCCTTATTTCTAACGGGTTCCCCAACTTGAACGAAAACCTCTCCGTCCGCAAATCTGCGAATTTCCATATCGCCCAATTTGAGTCCCATATTCTTAACGACATCTTCGGCAAGTTTTGGATTCGCCGTGCCGCTTAAAACAAGTATTTCGTTTTCCATGCTCATTTTCACAATCCTAAATTTTTGAGGAAATATTGGGGTGGGAGGATTCGAACCCCCGAATAATTGGACCAAAACCAATTGTCTTACCGCTTGACGACACCCCAGCAATTGACTTAATAATTTTAAGTGTGATTATTTTACTATAAAAGATATTTTTGTCAAGCGTTTAATAAAAAAATTGTCATTGCGAGATATTGAAAATGTCGAAGCAATCCGCTATTGATAAAGTCAATTTGAAAATAAAATTTTATTAATTTTTGATTACTTCGCATTAAAAACGCTCGTAATGACAAAGTAGCGCAAAGTTAAAAAAATTATAATAAAAATATTGCTTTATACAAAACTTTAATATATACTTCAAAAAATCGTTTGGTTGGTGAAATATGCTTAAAGAACTTTTAAAGCCAGAAATTGAAGACTTAATCGAAGAAGAACAGTGGAACGAAATAAGCGAGATATTGGTTTTATGGCAGGAAGTCGAAACCGCCGATTTAATAACATCTTTAAAACCCGAATATAAATATAAAATATTCAGCATTCTTCCAAAAGAATATTATACAAAAGTTTTTCCAGAATTAACGAATATAGACCAGCAGAAAATTATTGAAAATATGGAAGAAAGCGATATTGCCGAGTTGCTTGAAAATATAAATCCAGACGATAGAACTTCTTTTTTAGAATCTATTCCCGAAGAGATGT
>NZ_SJDU01000376.1 GCF_005518285.1 Brachyspira catarrhinii
CTTTGGTTTGACTTCGCACCATCAAAGTGGTTTGACTTCTCACCATCAAAGCGTCATATTCGCCGATTATTTTTATTATCTCCTCTTCGCTCATAGTTGGAAGAAAAATCGCTTCTGCAGTTTCGGATATTATATCTTTCACGCATTTGTTTATATTGTCCGTTATCAATACTTTCATTTAATAATTCTCCATAGTTTATTTTTATTTATTTTCAAAAATATCTACATTCCATATTTCAAAAAATTCTTTTGTTAAAAGTTTGGTTCTATCCTCAATGGTTTTTTCATTCCATCCTTTTTCATTTATCAACTCTTTATTAATCAATAAATCAGCACTCTTTTTAATAAAGTGTTTTACCTTTTTATTGCCATTTAATTTTATATCCCAAGTTTGATTTTGAATAGTTGCATTTAATTTATTTTTTAGTAATGTCATATTTCCAATCTGGTAAATAAGTTTTTTAGCATTATCGCTATTTTTTCCTACTTCTACCCAATGAGTTTGCCATTTCTGTGGCATTAGATGTTCGAGCGTATAAATATATTTAAGTTCGGTTTTATCTTTGAAATCTTTTTCTTTATCTTCTCTATGTAATTCTATCCAAAATAAGATTATTTTTGCCGTATTATTATTATTTATGTTTTTTAACAATTTCTCTACATATTGCTTATTTAATTCATATGTATTAGATATTTTATTCTTAAGATAAGAAGCTATTTCGTTGTTTTCTTTTGGTAAATCTTTTACAACTTCAACAAAAAATTTGTTATAATTTTTATTTTCTTTATTGCAAAGTATAAATATTTCTAATATATATAAACACTCTTTAAGAGTTTCTTTTTCACAATTTAGTTTATCTTTTAATATCAAAATTAATGGTAAAACAGTATTAGTTTTAGTTTGTTCTATAATATGAAAAAATCTATCCTCCCACTTTTCAAAAGAAAATAAACTTTCTTTGTTATAAATTGGAAATTTTCTATATATTTCTGAATATTTTAATATATCCTCAAAAAAATTTTTTAATTCCTGTTCTCCAAAATTTTTAGTATGTTCTTTATATAATAGGCTCATATTTTGTAAATTATGCTTATTAGGGTCAAAAAAACCTTCTATAATAGCAAATGCATGAAAAAATATTTCACTTTTTGCTCTTTTTATTCTACCTATAGTTGTTTTTTTATCCCAAAAACTTCTTTCAGTATTATCTTTTTCAAAAATACTTCCCCAATATTTTTTATACCATTTAGTCGCTTCTGTTTCGCCTATAATCTTTATAGTTTTATCAAATAGTGCATTTTTTATAATATCTGTAGCGTTAAGTGGTTCTCCTGTGGAATTTATAGAATCAAAAATTTTTTGTTCGTCTTCATTAGCGTTTAACGAAACGGTTATCCAAACTTTTCTCTCATAAATAAAATCTAAAAATTCATGAATTTGTTTTATATTATCATTAAAAGCTTCTTTAACCTTTTCAACAAAAAAATTATGACACCCAATAATACCTTCTTTAATTCCTTTATTAATGTCATTATTTGTGAACAATTCATTATATTTTTCTATATCAAGCATTGAATGTTGAATTATTGGCAATCTTTGTTTAAGCGGTTTTTGATATAAGCATGATATATAATCTTCTTTATCTTCATCATCTAATTTATCGTATAAAATTTTAAAAAGAATTGAAAAAGTAGTTAATCTTTGTTGTCCATCAATAACATTCGCAAAATTATCATTACCAAGAGAACGCTTTAAAATAATAGAACCTAAAAAATGGTCTTTGTTATTTTTAAAACTGTCATACAAATCATTAAAAAGCCTTTCCCAATCTTCTTTTCCCCAAACATAATGTCTTTGAAAAAATGGAATAATAAATTTTTTTTCATTAATCATAATTTCTTTAAAATTTTTTTCTTTAGCTTCCATAATTCAATAAATCTCCGTTAATTATTTTTTCAATTCTTATTTAATTCTTCAATCAATTTTTTTACTCCGCTGCCGAGATTGAATTTATAACCCAATTTTAAAAGACTCGCTTCCAAAGAACCTACAGCCATAATCAAATCTCTTTCGCAAACAAATCCCAAAGTTCCGATTCTAAATATTTTATTTTCCAAATCTCCCTGTCCGTTTGCGACTATTA
>NZ_SJDU01000377.1 GCF_005518285.1 Brachyspira catarrhinii
AGCTCTATAACTCATCAAATATACGAATATAATAAACATTATTATATCGATAAGAATTTTTATTTTTCTTTTCATTTTAATTTCTTTCTCTAACTCCGTTTTCCGCAAGCCATTCTGAAATTCTGCCCGAAAGTCCTCTTCCGCCAGAATAATTAAATTCGAGTCCGAAGCCTACATAAGAATCTTTAACCAATTTTGACAAATCCGAAACGCTATCTCCAAACATAGTTCCTCCATGACTGCTAAACGGAATAATAATTTTTCCTTTTAAATCGTATTCTTCGATAAAAGTAAAAATCGGCATCGGCATCGTAGCCCACCAAGTCGGATAGCCCAAAAGTATAATATCGTATTGGGAAATATTTTGAACTCTTCCGTTTAATCTCGGGCGAACATTTCTGTTTAAATCTATTTGAGAGACTTCGTAAATATTTCCGCGATAAGGTCTTTCCATCCTTATTTCAAATAAATTGCCTCCAGTTTTTTGACGAATAATTTCCGCAGCGTTTTTAGTGTTTCCGCTGTAAGAAAAATAAGCGATTAATATTTTCGGATTCTGCGGCGCTCTTATATTCAAAGAGTAAGTTGTAGTTATTGTGTCGTTTATCGCTTGAGAATTTCTCGCTATACGAAATCCTAAATTTTGGTCTCTATCCATAGGATTTGTAGCCGAACGATAAGCGCTCCTTAAATGTTTTCCAAAATCGTTATAGCCTCCGCCTCTGTTTACTCTGAGAGAACCGCTAATCGCTCCCGCGGGATTTGTGGCATTTCTCGTATCGTAATCTCCGTAATAATCGAAACACCATTCGGAAACATTTCCATGCATATTATAGAGTCCGAATTGATTTGCAGGCAAGCTACTAACATTAACCGTGCTTCCTCTATAACTGCTCGTTACCACGCTCGAATCTCTTCTGCTTACATAATTTTCTTCTATTAAATACGGATAGCTTCCGTGAAAGTTGGCGTTTGCGCTCGTTATTTGATTTCCGTTATTGAATACGGTAGTCGTTCCCGCTCTTGCGGCATATTCCCATTCGGCTTCCGTTAAAAGTCTGTATCCGTTAGCGTTTCTATTCCATCGAACCGTGTTTCCTTCTATAGAATAAACGGGAGTTAGTCCTCGTCTTTCGCTTAATCTGTTGCAATAATTTATCGCGTCAAACCAAGTCACATTTTCTACGGGAAGATTATCGCCCGAAAAATGACTCGGATTATTTCCCATTATTTCCCTATAATCTTTTTGCGTCACTTCGTAAGGGTCGACATAAAAAGAATTTATAGTTACAGAATGTTGAGCTTCGTCTCTATCTCTCTGTCTTTCGCTAATCGGACTTCCCATATTGAAAGAACCGCCTCGTATCAAAATGAGATTGTCTGAAAATTGAGTATAGCTTTGAATGGAATCAATATTTTCTTCTTCCAATTCAAGAGCTTCCATATTTTCTAAATTTTCAAAATTATTTTCCGTTTTCATTTTATTCTCCGTCCTAAATAAATAGATTCCAAAACCTGCGACTAAAATAACTGCGGTTAAGGTTAAAGTTATGATTTTAAATTTTTGCATTTTTCTTCTCCATTTTTTAATTTTATTTAATTTTATAAAATTCTGTTTAACCAATTTTGTAAATTATTTTTTGAATTTCTCGCTTCTCTTCCGTTGATTGAAAATCCTTCCAATATGGTAGAGTTCGGACATAATTCTCTTATACTGTTTATGCTTCGAGCTAAACCTCCGCCTCCATGCGTGCATAAAGGAGCTATTCTTTTACCCGAAAAATTATTTGCAGATAAAAAACTTTTTACCACCAAAGGCAAATCGCTTCCCCAATTCGGATAACCCAATATTATAGTATCGTATTGAGAGATGTCTATATTATTCGCCAATCTTGGAAGAGTGTCGCTTTCTCTTTCTCTTCTATACTGACTAACCGTAGCGTTATAATCGCTTGGGTATCTATTTGCGGGAATTATTTCAAATATATCCGTATTTAGAATTTCCCTTACATATTCCGCCGCTACTCTCGTGTTTCCGCTCCAAGAAAAGTAAACCACCAAAGTTTTACTCGCTTGAGCGTTTAGAAATGCGCCCGTTAAAAATATTAGGCTTGTTAAAAATATTATT
>NZ_SJDU01000378.1 GCF_005518285.1 Brachyspira catarrhinii
TTGCTTACCGAAGACGAATATAACGAAAGTTTGGACAGATTCGGAGACAATATAAAAATAGGAATCGGAGCGGAAGGCATTAGAGATATGCTTAGAGACCTCAATTTGGACGAAGAGATAAAAAAACTCAGAGCGGAGATGATTAAAAAGGGAGAGAAAAGCGACAGACGATTAAGAAAAAGACTTGAAATATTCGAGGATTTTAAATCGAGCGGAAACGACCCTTCTTGGATGATACTCGATGTCGTTCCCGTTATTCCTCCAGAATTGCGTCCTATGGTTCAGCTTGACGGCGGAAGATTTGCCACAAGCGATTTGAACGATTTATACAGAAGAGTTATAAATAGAAATATTAGATTAAGAAGATTATTGGTATTGCGAGCGCCAGATATTATAATAAGAAACGAAAAGAGAATGTTGCAAGAAGCCGTTGACGCTTTATTTGACAATAGCAGAAGAAAAAAAGTCGTAAAAGGACCTGGAAATAGAGCTTTAAAATCTTTATCCGATATGCTTAAAGGAAAGCAAGGAAGATTTAGGCAAAATTTATTGGGTAAAAGAGTAGACTATTCGGGACGTTCGGTTATCGTTGCGGGACCGAGTTTGAAAATGCATCAATGCGGGCTTCCTAAAAAAATGGCTGTCGAATTATTCAAACCTTTTATAATGAAAAAATTGGTTGAAATAAACAGCGCTCATAATATTAAAAGCGCAAAAAGATTTGTCGAAGAGGGCAGAGAGGAAGTTTGGGGAGTATTGGAAGAGATAGCGAAAGAGCATCCCGTTTTATTAAACAGAGCGCCAACTCTTCATAGATTGGGTATTCAGGCTTTTGAACCCGTGCTTGTGGAAGGAAAAGCCATTCAATTGCATCCTTTGGTATGTCATGCTTACAATGCGGATTTTGACGGCGACCAAATGGCTGTTCATACTCCGCTTTCGGCAGAATCTCAAATAGAGGCTTGGACTTTAATGCTCGCTCCTCATAATATACTTAATCCCGCAAACGGAGAGCCGATAGTAAATCCTACGCAGGATATAGTTCTTGGAATAAATTATTTAACTAAATTAAGAGCTGGGGCAAAAGGAGAAGGTAAAGTATTTTCTTCTTCAAAAGACGCTTTGCTTGCCTACGATAATAATTTGGTGGAACTCGAAGCGAGAATAAAAGTTTTAATGAAAAATAATCAAACGGGCGAGGAAGAATTTGTCGAAACTTCGGTTGGTAGATTGAAATTTAACAACGCTATTCCAGAAGATTTCAGATACCAAAATAGAGATTTTAACAGTAAAGATTTGGCAAAATTTATTCATGAAGTTTATTTGAAACATGGAACTTCAACTACGGTAAATATGCTTGACGACATTAAGGAGCTTGGTTATAAAAGCGCTACGGTATTCGGCTCGACAATTTCTATAGAGGATATAGTAATTCCTCCAATGAAGAAAAGCGAAATCGGAGAAGCAACTAAAAAATTGGAATCTCTTCAATCTCAATATATGGACGGTATTATTACAAACGATGAAAGAAGCCAAAAAGTTATCGACTTATGGTCTTCCGTATCGGATAAAATATCGGACGCTATGATGGATAATTTGAGGAAAGACCAAGACGGATTCAATCCCGTTTATATAATGGCGGATTCGGGAGCGAGAGGAAGCAAACAACAGATAAGACAGCTTGCGGGAATGAGAGGGCTTATGGCAAAACCTTCGGGAGATATTATAGAACTTCCTATTATATCCAACTTCAAAGAAGGGCTTACCGTTCAAGAATATTTTATTTCCACGCATGGAGCGAGAAAAGGACTCGCCGACACGGCTTTAAAAACTTCAAGCGCGGGATATTTGACGAGAAAATTAGTCGATGTCGCTATTGGAGTTGTCGTTTCCGAGCCAGACTGCGGAACGGTTAAAGGTATAGTAGTCGAAGCCATAAAATCTGGAGACGAAATTATAGACCCTTTGAAAAATAGAGTCGTAGGATTTTTCAGCAACGAACATATTTATCATCCTATTACGAAAGAATTGATATGCCCCGCAAATACGGAAATTACCGAAGAGATTGGCGATATAATAGAAAAAGCGGGAATAGAAAAAATAAATATAAGGCATCAGAATTTTATC
>NZ_SJDU01000038.1 GCF_005518285.1 Brachyspira catarrhinii
TTTAGTTATAAATAAATTTATTAATAGGAGGATATTCGTATGAAGAATATCAAAACAATTTTAATCGCAGTATTATCGTTTATGCTCTTGTTTTCGGTAAGCTGTAAGAATGAAGACAAAACAGGAGGAGGAGAAGATTATTCCGTGCCAACCGCTACGGGCGACCCCGCTACCGATTTAACGGATGGCAATTACACGGGAACTCTTAACCGAACGGCGCAAGTGGGAAGCACAACGGAAGACATGCCGACTATTGACGGTTTTTACTTGAACATAGCTGGCAATAAGGCGGAAAGCGGGCTATTTGGAGCGTTAGCAAATGCGGATATATTAAAATCTGGTTCGGAATATTCCGCTTATGGCGAAACTAATGAGGAAGGATTGATTACCAAAGAGTATATCAAATTCACCGTTTCTGGCGACAACATAGCGATTACTTATATTGTGGCAGTTTCGGCTAACGGACAAAATTATAAACTTACCTATGAAGGCACTTTGACTAAAGATACTTCGACAGGTAGTTAATAAAAGTTTTCGTTAAAACTTCTTGAAATTAAAGGCATCGTATTTATTGCGGTGTCTTTTTTATTTGCAAACAATAAATAATTTAATCTCTATAACTCAAACCCAATACATATAAGGCTATATCTTCAAATTTTATATTTACGCTTTTTGCCATAGCGGGAATGTCGGACGTGTTAGTCATTCCGCTTTGAGTGTTTACTTCCATCAAATAAATATTGCCCTTTTCGTCTATTATCGCGTCAATTCTGCAAAGTCCTTCGCAACCCAAAATATTATAAGCGGAAGAGCAAATTTCAATAACTTTTTTTTCTATTTTTTTATCAATTTTCGCGGGAACTTCCAATTCCGTTTTGCCCGCCGTATATTTTGCGTCATAATCGTATATTTCGTTTTTCGTATTTATGCCGAGTATTGGAAAAATATATATTCCTTTATTTTCTCTCACAAGTCCAACCGTTATCTCTTTTCCTTTTATATAAGGCTCGATAAAATAATCGGAAATTTTTTCTATTTTTTTTATATTCTCTTCAAATTCTTTTTTATTTTTTATTAAAGAAACTCCCACGCTCGAACCGTTTGATATAGGTTTTAATATTAAAGGAAATTTTATTTTATTGTTTTCATTATTATAAAAATCTTTAAGCAAAATAAAATCCGCCGTTGGAATATTCGAAGATTGCCAAATTCTCTTCGTATAAACTTTATTCATACAAACCGAACTTACCAAAGTATTTTCGCCCGTATATTTTATATTGAGACAATCCAAAAGTCCTTGAATAGAACCGTCCTCTCCAAAAGTGCCATGCAAAATATTATAGCAATATTCGACTTTTTCTTTTTTTAGAATGTCGACAAGCTGATAATGATTTTTCACATCGATTAAAATGCAATTATCTTTTAACTCTTTAAAACTTGTAAGAGCTTTATAAATATTTTCTCCGCTTCTTAAAGAAACTTCTCTCTCTTCGCTGATTCCTCCGTAAAGAACGGCAATTTTTTTATTTTGAAATTTTTTTAAAATATTCTTTTTCGATTCTTCGCTTAAAATCATATCGTCCCTTTTTAATTAAATACTAAAAATAAGAAATCTATATACGATTACAATTATATAATGTCGCATATAGATTGTATAATATTAAACTTTTTTCTTTCCCGCTCGCTTAAAGCCGCGTATTTCGATTTGTAAACGATTTCGTTTGCCAGAATCATAAACTGCTCTTTTATATTTTCCGCCGCTTCTTTCGGAGTTTTTCCTCTCGCCCTTATCGCCAAATCGTCATTAACTATCAAATAATTTCCGCTTTCGATTTCAATCAAATAGCCTCTTAAATAAGTTTTAAAATGAAAATCGTCCGTATCGTTAAAATTTAATTCTATTCTTTTTTTAGCCATTAGTTTATCCCCGCCTTTTGTGAATAATTTTCGTTAGTCAAGCCAAATGTTTTTTGAGTAAAAAGTATATCGTTCGTGCTGAAAGCGTATGGAACTCTTTCTTTAAGCCCGACTATTCCGTTCGATATAGCTTGATTTATTATAGTATAAAGTTCTTCTCCATGCCTCTGCTGATATTTTACGACATCTGCAATAATTATTTCGTAAGCCGTTTGTCTCGTTGGCGAACCCGTATCTCCTATTATATGGTAGGATTTGCCGTTTAATCTGTCAACCCAAAGATAACTTCCGTTAGCCTCGTAAACTCTAAAATCTATTATTATATTCTGCGCCCAAAACGACATATAAGAATTGGCAAACATTATTCCGTCATAATTATTTAATATTTTATTCGCCGTCTCTTCGTCCAAAATATTCGCCGCCAAAGTTCCCGTAGCCGCCACATAATCCGCTCTAAATATGGAATGATTCGACAATTTTGAAAATTCCTGTTTTCCCAAAGCCTCTTCCAAAGTTATAAGTTTAACCAAATTATTTTGAGAATTGAAATTGGTAATAAAACTTCCCAAAACAAAATCGGCGTATATTTCCGTATTCAAATATTTTAATTTATCCAAATTTTGATTAGTCATATTTTTAGGAAATGTAAAAGAAGCGATTACAATATTTCTTTCTTTGCTTATGATATTATCGACTACAACATAAGATTGTCTCATATTCGCACACGATAAAAAAAGGCATAAAAAAATAAATATAATAAAAAACAAAAATAATTTTTTATTCATCCACGCTTCCTTTTCTGTATTCTATAACTTGGCTGGCTGTCGATTTTACCGCATAATCCGAATCGCCCGAGGATAACAAATTTAAAGCTCTGTCGACTCTCGCGTCTTTATAATCTTTCAAAGATTCTATAGCCGTTATTCTCACCCATTTATTTCTGCTCGATAAACTATCCAAAATAGGATTCAAAAGTTCGGGAGAGTTAATATTTCCCGCTACTTTCAAAGCCTCCATTTGAACTTGCAAATCTGTGTCGGAAATCGCTCTTTTGATGCTGTCAATAGCTTCGGGATTGCTTGCCGCAAGTTTTCCAAGCCCCATAACCGCCAGACATCGCACATTAAAATCGGGGTCTTCAACGCTCGCTTTCAAAAAATCGCTATAAGCCACATCTGTTTCCAAATTGCTTAAAACCCACATCGCCTCCGCTCGCACTTCTCTATTTCCGTTTTGGGCGGCATTTAAAACTTCCAAAAGCACTTCTTCGTTTTTAGGATTTTTTGCCAATTTTCTTTCCGCTCTATTTATATCTTCGATTCTTCTTAAAGTGACATTTTTCTGCGAACATGAAATTAACAATATAAACGATAAAATATATACAAAATTTTTCATTAATAAATAAATCCTGTTATTTAATTTCTAACAATTTATTTTTTATTTTATTTATCTCTTCTTTTGCCTTATCAATATTTTCAATCGAGCCTTGAGCGAAAGAATCTTTTCCGCCTCCTCGTCCTCCAGCAACGGAAATAATCTCTTTTATAATAGAATTTGCGGATAAATTTTTTAACGGTTTTCCCGTAATTTGAACGAGTATTGAATTTGCCGAATCTGTTTTGCTAATCATTATAGCAACGGAATCTTTCACTCTTTCCTTTATCGTATCCGCATATAATCTAATATTTTTTATATCCTCGTTAAACTCCAAATTGTAAAATCTGCTTCCGTTTATTGTTTCATAATTATCCATAAATAAATTTGCGGAAGAGCCAGAGGTTTTTAAGCCTTTATTTTCTTTTTGAAGTTTCCTTATTTCGTTTTGTAAATTTTCCGCTCTTATATTGAGTTCTTCCACTTTTGAAGCACCCAATATATGAGTCAAACTCTTCACTTTATAAAAAAGATTTGTCGATTCTCTCGCCGCTTTAATTCCCGTTATAGCCTCGATTCTACGAACTCCGCTTGCAACCGAACCTTCGCTAACTATATGAAAATAACCGACTTGAGCCGTATTTGTCAAATGACTTCCTCCGCAAAGTTCCACAGAAAAACCGTTTCCTATATTTAGTATTCTAACCGTATCTGGATATTTTTCCCCGAATAAAGCTTTCGCCCCCGAAGATATTGCCTCTCCTTTCGGCATAAATTTTATTTCGGCGGGCATAGATTTGAATACTATTTCATTAACTTGATTTTCTATCGATATTAAAGTTTCTTCGTTTATCGAATCTGGATGAGTGAAATCGAATCTTAAATAATCTTCGCAGACGAAACTTCCCGCTTGATTTATATGGCTTCCCAAAGTTAGCTCCAATACTTTTTGTAATATATGAGTCGCCGTATGATTTTTTCTGATTGAATTTCTTCTATCAATATCGACAAATAATTTAACTTTTTCTCCGACTTTCAAAGAATAATTATCGCAGTCGACTATATGAACAATCGAGTTTTCTTTTTTTTGCGCGTCTATAACTTTAATTTTTTCGGATTTTGAATTTTCAATATATCCCGTATCTCCGACTTGCCCGCCCATCTCTCCGTAAAAAGGCGAAATATCGGTTATAATAATCGCTTGAGAATTTGTCGCTCTTTCTTTTTTATTTCCGTCTTCGTATATTCCGATAATTTTTGCATCGACTCCGTTTATAATAGAATCGTAATCTTCGCCGATATATTTCGTTTCAAAATTTTCAACATAATCGAATTTTGATTTTTTATCCGCTCCAGTTCCTCTGCTTCTTTTTCTTTGGAATTCCATCGCTTCTTCAAAACCTTCCTTATCGACAGTAAAACCATGCTCGCTCGCTTCTTCTTCTGTTATATCCAATGGGAGTCCGTAAGTGTCGAAAAGCATGAAAGCGTCCGAACCTTTTATAATTTTATCTTTAGAATATTCCATTACCGAATAAAGTTTATTCATTCCCGCGGAAATCGTATTGATAAATTTGTTTTCTTCTTCTTTAAGAATTTTTTTTATATTATTTTCTTCTTTAGGCAGATTATCGTATATGCTCCCGTAAACATTTATAACGGAATCTGAAATTTCATTTAAGAAAGCGTTTTTATAACCAAAATCGTTTGCGGTTTTTAAGGCTCTTCTTAAAAGTCTTCTTAAAACATAACCTCTTCCTTCGTTGGACGGAATGCAACCTTCCCCGATAACGAATACCAAAGCTCTTAAATGGTCGGCGATTAAATTTATTTTAGTTTTATTTTTATCTTCGTATTTTATATTTAATTTTTTTGAAATTGCATCGACAATCGGCTTCATTACATCGGTTTGATAATTGCTTTCGACTCCCTGCATGATATAGCATAATCTTTCGAGTCCCATTCCCGTATCGATTCCCACATTTTGAAGAGGAGATAATTTTCCGTCAGTATCTTGAAAAAATTCGTTGAAAACTAAATTCCAAAATTCCAAATATCTTTCGCAATCGCAACCGACATAACAATCGGGTTTATGGCAGCTTTTTTCTTCGCCCATATCTATATAAAGTTCGCTGCAAGGTCCGCAAGCGCCAGAATCTCCAGCGGGTCCCCAGAAATTATCTTTTTTTCCAAGCCTGACTATTTTTTCTTTTGAAATTCCTATTCGTTTATTCCAAAGTTCAAAAGCTTCGTTATCCTTCTCGTAAACCGAAACATATATTTTTTCTTTCGGAAGATTAATCACTTCGGTTGAAAATTCCCAAGCGAATTCTATCGCTTCTTTTTTGAAATAATCGCTCATAAAACAGAAATTGCCGAACATTTCAAAAAAAGTATGATGCCTTGCCGTTTTGCCAATATTTTCCAAATCGGATAATCTGAAACATTTTTGTATTGTAGCCACTCTCGAATACGGAGCTTTTTTTATTCCCGCATAATAAGGTTTGAATTGCAACATTCCAGCGGTAGTGAATAATAAACTCGGGTCGTCTATCGGTATTAAGGAAGAGGATTTTTCTATCGCATGTTTTTTGCTCTTGAAAAACTCTTTAAATTTTTCCCTTAATTCTAAATGGTTCATAATAACTCCGTATTTTGAAAAATTTAAATAACTTTAACTGATTAATGATATAATTAAATATCATATTTTGCAATAAGAATTTATTGTCTATTATTATTAATAAGATTAATATATTTCCCGAGCAGATTTTTTATATCTTCGTATTTGAAACCTTTTCGCATTAAAGTTCTAATAATATATTCTTCTTTATTTTCTTTGCTTTCGTAAACTCTATAATATTTTCTTATCGCGTTTTTTAGCGCTTTGCTTTCCGTTTTATAGCTTATAGAATCCGCGGCTTTTTCTATCAATGAATTTTTTATTTTTGATTTTTTTAGATAATCGATTATAAATCTTTTGCTTTTTCCTTTCAATTTTAACGAATTTACGGCAATTTTTACAAATCTTTTATCGTCAATCAAATCGTAATCTTTGCAATATTTGATAGCGTAATTTATGAATCTTTTTTTATGTCCTTTTTGAGATAATTTTTCTTTAAGAATATTTTCGCTTACAAAACCTCTTTTTAGAATATTAATCGCCGATTTTTTAGCGGAAGATTCAAAAGCTCTCGCTCTTATATGCGGAATTTCTTCGTATTCGAGTTCCATTCCTTCGTATATGTCGAGTTCATAAGTTCCGTTTTTTGGAATCGTGAAAACATCTCCGCCAGAAACTTTTATATATATTTTATCGCCTTTGAGTCTCATTTTTAGAATTATCATAAAATCAATATATATTAAATTTCGCCTTTTTCAAGTATTTAATAATAATTAAAAATAATATAAAATAAAAATCATTCAAAATTATTTACGGGAGAATTTTAATGCCAACTTTAAAAATAAGCGTATCTGGTATAAGAGGAATAATAGGAGACGGACTTGATATAAGAACGGTTGTAGATTATACGGCGGCTTTCTCATGTCTTTTTCCAAAAAAAGCGAAAGTAGTGGTTGCGAGGGACACAAGATTAACGGGAGATACGATAGCAAATTCGGTAATATCGACTCTAATGGCTTCGGGAATAAATGTTATCGATATAGGAATAACGCCTACTCCAACAGCTTTGTATATGGTTGAAAAATTAAAAGCGCATGGCGGAATAATGGTTTCGGCGAGTCATAATCCAATAGAATGGAACGCTTTGAAATTAATAGGAAAGGGCGGAAAATTTTTGGATGAAAAATCGGTTCAAGAATTAAATAAACTTTACGAAAAAAAATCTTCAAGATTCGTTAAGGCTTTGGAAACGGGAACTTATCAGAAAATTGATGACGCTATAGAACAGCATATAAAAAGAATAATAAGATTTATCGATGTCGATAAAATAAAAAAGCGTAATTTTAAAGTGGCATGCGATTATGTCAACGGAACGGGTTTATTTGCCACTCCTAAATTATTAAAATCTTTGGGAGTAAAAGAAATTTCAATTAATAAAGAAAATACGGGAAAATTTTCGCATGTGGCAGAACCTTCTGCAAGCAGTATGAAGAGTCTTTCGGAGCTTGCAAAAAAAAATAAAGTCGATATAGGTTTTACTCAAGACCCCGATGCCGACAGACTAGCGATAGTTTTAAATGACGGAACAATCGTAAGCGAAGAATATACTTTGGCTTTATGCGCGAAATATTTATGGGAAGTTGGAAAAGGAAACGCGGCGGTTAATTTATCCACTTCAAGAATGATTGACGATTTGGCGAAAGAAAAAGGCTATTCGGTAGACAGAACGAAAATCGGCGAAATAAATGTTTCTTCTCATGTGGTTAAGAATCGTTTATATTTTGGAGGCGAAGGCAACGGAGGAATAATAGTTCCAGCGGTAAGCCCGGGACGAGATTCTCTTTTGGGAATAGCTTTAATATTGGAGCTTATGGCTAAAGAAAATAAAACTATTAAAGAAATCGTAGCCGAGATTCCAAAATATGAAATAGTAAAAGAAAAATTGGAAGTCGCTAAAATAGACGAAAATTTATTTTTAAAAAATATAAAATCGAAATTTCCGAAATCTAAAATAACGACTATTGACGGAATAAAAATCGACTTGGAAAACGGATGGCTTCATGTAAGGAGTTCGAATACGGAGCCGATAGTCAGAATAATAGCGGAAGCGAAAACCAAAAAAGAAGCTAAAGAATTGATAAAAACGGCTATAGATATTATAAAAGTTAAAAAATAAAAATTAAGCGGTAGAAAGTAAATCTCTACCGCTTTTATTTTGCTTAAATCAATTTATTTATGAAATTATACAACGCCAAGAGTTCCCAATATTATGGCGACTATCGTAGCGCTTATAGGAATAACCGTGCAACACATAAATATATCTATATAAGAATCTTTATGCGTTAATTTTGTTACCGCAAGAACCGTTAAAACCGCTCCGCATTGTGGAAGCGTATCCAAACCTCCCGCCGATATTGAAGCGACTCTCGAGAAAACCTCTAAAGCTATTCCGCTTTGCTCTGCCAATTCTATAAATTGAGGTCCCAATGCTTCCAAAACTATTGAAACTCCGCCCGAAGAAGAACCCGTAGCTCCAGCCAATACATTAATCGCTATAGCTTCCGATATTAAAGGAGACGCGTCTATTCCCGTTACCAAAGTTTTTAATTGCTCGAATCCAGGAACCGCTCTTATTACGCCTCCGAAACCTACTCCAGCGGCGGTATTAAGAATGGCAAGCATAGAACCCGCCGCTCCATCGTTTAGAGTTTTTATTACATTGCCGAAAGTTTTTATTCTTCTTATAAATATTATTATGCCCGACAATACTCCCGCAAGTAAAGCGACTACTATATTCAATTTAACCGCGTTAAAAAGAATAATAATCAACAACGGAGGAATTATGGCAAGATACCATTTAGGCAAATCTTCCGAGTTGGAAACTCCCGCGGTAGTTTCGCCTTCGGGTTCGTCAAAAACTTCTCCAGCGGATTGCAACTTTTTTGTTCTATATTGAAGCCATAATATTCCCAATACGAACATTAATATACCGCAAATTATACCGATAACGGGAGCGCTCATTGGACCAGTTCCGAAATAAGTCGCGGGAATAACATTCGTAAGTTGAGGAGTTCCTGGAAACGCCGTCATTGTGAAAGCGAAAGCTCCCAAAGCTATAGCTCCAGGAAGCATCTTTCTTGGAAGATTAGCTTCTCTGAATAAAGCCAAACCCATAGGATACATAACGAAAACCACAACGAATAAAGAAACGCCGCCGTAAGTTAGAACGCCGCATATAACTACAACCGCAATTATCGCTCTTTTATATCCTATTAATTTAGCGAGAAAATGAGCTATACTTTCCGCAGCTCCAGTAACTTCCATAACTTTTCCGAATATAGCTCCAAGCATAAACATAGGAAACCAACTTTGAGCGTATCCTCCGAAAGCTCTCATAAAATCTCCCGTGAAAGCGTCAAGCAAATTCATTCCCCCGAACGCCGCGACTACCAACGCCGAAACGGGCGCAACCCACAGAATCGACATTCCTTTATAAGTAAGAAACGCCAAACATATTAAACCAAGCAGGATACCCAACATAATTTACTCCTTAAATCAATTAACACATTCCCCAGCCATGACTTACCAGCATCGACTGTCCCGTCATCACTCCGCCTTCATCATGAGCGAAGAAAGAAACCAAATTAGCCACTTCTTCCAAAGTGGTAAATTTTTTATCCACCGTATCTTTTAACATGATTGTGCTTATAACTTCCTCTTCCGAAATTCCTTTTATTTTAGCCTGTTCGGGAATTTGTTTTTCAACCAAAGGAGTTCTAACAAATCCAGGACATACGACATAAGTATGAATATTAAATTCTCCGCCCTCTTTTGCCAAAACTCTTGCAAGTCCCAAAAGTCCATGTTTGGCGAAACAATAAGGAGATTTGAAAGGGGAAGCCAAATGAGAATGAGCCGAACCCATAAATATTATTTTTCCGCCTTTGCCAGATTTTTTCATTTCGGTAAACGCCGCTTTTGCCGTTAAAAAAGCTCCGTCCGCATGAATAGCCATCATTTTCTTCCACTCTGCAAAAGGGAATTCTTCTATAGGATGAACTATTTGAATTCCAGCGTTTGAAAAAACTATATCGATACCGCCAAAATCGGTTATAGTTTTTTTGAAAGCGTTATTCACATCTTCCTCGCTCGTTACATCCATAGAAATTGCCATAGCTTTTCCTCCGCTCGAATTAATCTCTTCGGCTACTTGTTTAGCGCCTTCAAGATTCAAATCGGCTACCACAACGGCGGCTCCGTCTTTAGCCAATCTTTGCACAGAAGCTTTACCCAAACCGCTTGCCGAACCCGTTACTAACGCTACTTTGTTGTTTAAACTCATAGTTTTTCCTCCAACTTTTTATTTATTGAATTTTTATTTATAACTAAATAAGGATTTTTTATTTTCCTTAATAAGCTATCGAATATAAATTTGAACCAAGTTAAAAAAGATTTAACTAAATTTACGTCACAGTCGCACAGAGCGAAAAATATTTTTTGATATAAAAATTTTAAATAATTATTCTTTAAAAGATATAATTGTGGTTTGCGTTGCGTTGCGTTGCAAATGCACATATAGTATGCTAATTTATAGTGTTTAATATTAATCATATTATTAAGTATATACAAAAAATTTTAAATGTCAAGCAATTAAAAAATATTTTAAAATTTAAATTTGCAATTTTATTTTCAATACTATATAATATTTTCAATATAATAAATTCGTAAATCGCTGGTGTAGCTCAATTGGTAGAGCAGCTGATTTGTAATCAGCCGGTTGCGGGTTCGAGTCCCATCACCAGCTCATTAAATCGATTTTTATAATCTGTTATTAATTATCATAATTACTAATTGGGATTATTTTTTATGAGTTCTATAAAATTAAAAAATCTTATAAATAAAAAGAAATTTTTTGTCATTGCCGAAGCTGGATGCAATCATGAAGGCAATTTTGAAACGGCTTTAAAAATGGTTAGCGAGGCGGCTAAATCTGGAGCGCATGCTATTAAATTCCAAAGTTTCACTATGAATAATTTATTTGCGGTAAAAGAATATACGAAAAAATTAAAATTGCCCGAAAACGCTCTCAATGGAATAAACAATATAATTTTCAAAAAAGAATGGTATAAACCTTTGATGGCGGAAGCTAAAAAGAATAATATTATTTTTATAAGCACGCCTTTTTCTATAGAATCGGTTTCTGAAATGGAAGAAAACAATATTGAAATATATAAAATTGCGTCTTGCGATATTGATAATATTCCTCTGTTAAACGCAATTGCGAAAACTAAAAAGCCC
>NZ_SJDU01000379.1 GCF_005518285.1 Brachyspira catarrhinii
CAAAAAATTATCTCTCGAAGCTCCGCCGTCAACTTTTAGAGAACCCAATTTTACTCCCGAATCGGCAACCATAGCGTCTATAACATCTCTGCTTTGATAGGCAATAGCTTCTTCCGCCGCTCTTATTATATGACTTCTGTTTACTCCTCTCGTTATTCCGACTAAACATCCTCTCGCATACATATCCCAATAAGGAGCGCCGAGTCCAACGAACGCGGGAACTAAATAAACGCCGTTTGTGTCTTTTACTTTTGTGGCAAAATATTCGGTGTCTTTGGCGTCATGCAAAAGTCTAAGCTCGTCTCTAACCCATTGAATAACCGCTCCCGCAATGAACACCGAACCTTCCAAAGCGTATTCGATTTTTCCTTTATAGCCTATTCCTATAGTCGTTATCAAACCGTTTTTACTCAAAATGAATTTTTCTCCGACATTCATTAGAATAAAACTTCCCGTTCCGTAAGTGTTTTTTATATCGCCCTTATCGAAACATGCCTGCCCGAATAAAGCCGCTTGCTGGTCGCCCGCTATTCCCGATATTGGAACATCTTTTCCGTTTATATTCGCATAACCGTAGATTGTCGAAGAATCCTTAACTTCTGGAAGCATACTTTCTGGAATATCCAATTCTTTTAATATTTTTTCATCCCATTTAAGCTCTTTGATATTATAAATCATCGTTCTGGAAGCGTTTGTATAATCGGTAACATGAACTTTTCCGCCTGTGAGTTTCCATATAAGCCAAGTGTCGATTGTTCCGAATAATAACTCTCCTTTTTTAGCTTTACCTCTCGCTCCAGCGACATTATCGAGTATCCATTTGATTTTAGTTCCCGAAAAATAAGCGTCAACGACAAGTCCCGTATTCTCTCTAATATAAGAATCGAGTCCTTTAGCCTTTATAGAATCGCAAATCGAAGCCGTTCTTCTGCATTGCCAAACTATCGCGTTATATATCGGCTCTCCCGTATTTTTATCCCAAACTACCGTAGTCTCTCTTTGATTGGTAATTCCTATCGCAGCTATGTCTTCTGGTTTAGCTCCCGCTTTCTGTATAGCCTCTTGCAAAACTCCGAATTGAGTCGCCCAAATTTCCGAAGCGTTATGTTCTACCCATCCTTCGTTAGGGTATATTTGAGTAAATTCTTTTTGAGCGACAGATACCATATTTTGGTCATAATCGAAAAGTATCGCTCTACTGCTTGTGGTTCCTTGGTCTATAGCCACTACATATTTAGCCATTTAATACTCCTTTATTTAAATTTATTTCTTATCTATTTTATTTTAATTCTTATTTATTTTCTGACAATATCTTTCCAACGGTTAAATCGTAAATTATGCCCGCTAAAATACCGCCGATTATAGGACCTATTATAGGCACTATCCACACATTAGTTCCATCAGTAAGTCCGTTATTTTTAAAACCCGCTACTACGGCAAATAATCTCGGACCTAAATCTCTCGCTGGATTGATTGCATAGCCGTGCATAGCTCCGAAAGAAAAGCCTATTGCCACTACTATTAAACCGACTATTATAGGACCTAAATTAGAACCCGCTGGAGTATTATTGGCGTCTCCAACGGCTAAAATTAAAAATACTAATATAAAAGTTCCTACAATTTGGTCGACTAAGCCCGATAAGAAACCTGAAACAGCTGGAAAAGTGCAAAATACTCCCGCTGTATTTACAAATTCGGGGTCAACCTCAATCCATTTTTTATAATATACGGCAAATACTATAGCGGCGGCGATAAAGCAACCTATCATTTGCGCTACGATATAGTATAAAACTTTATTCCAAGGAAATCTCTTTGTAACCGCCAAAGCCAATGTAACCGCTGGATTTAAATGCGCTCCGCTTACTTTCCCCGATACATAAATACCGAATGTAACGGCAAGTCCCCAAGCCAAATGAATATTGACTGGCGCTCCGTTATTACATATAACCACCGCGGCTACAACTCCGCAACCTAAAAGAATTAAAAACATAGAACCGATAAGTTCCGCCATAAATTCGCTTTTTTTACTATACATATTACTCTCCTTAAAAAATGATATTAAAAATTAATTAATTCCGCCTACTATATGAATTTCGTCTATAAATAAAATCGTCTTTTTTGAATT
>NZ_SJDU01000380.1 GCF_005518285.1 Brachyspira catarrhinii
TTAATTAGAGACGATTATAGAAGAAAATTGCTCGATTTGAATAGGACGAATTTATCTTTCTTTCAAAAATACCCGATAGAATTTCATTTGACTTCAACTTTTTCTTATGCGGCGCATACGAATACTTTTAATATGCGAGACACTTTCGTTTCGCTTGGGCAGACTTTTCATAACGATTATATAGCTTTTACGGGATTTATAACGGCGTTTGGTTATTTCGACACGCATGAACCCGACAGTAATTATTCTTATATAAAAGGAAACGCGGGACTCTATGACGGCGGAGTTCAGGCAATTTTTATAGATAGAATTTTAGTTTCGGCGAGAGGAAGAGCGACTTTCGATATTAACACTACTACATTTATGTTGATGCCTCATTATTATGACACGACTTTGAATCCAGCGAATATAGACACTCCGAATTATTATATTCCTCAAACATTAAACGGGGCGGGGATAAGAGTCGGATTTATCGGCAATCATTACGAAATAGCTTACTCGCAGGGAGATTTTAGGCATAGCATACCGAAAGCGTTTTTATTCAGATTCAATATTCCTAATTTGGAGTTTAGATTTTTATACGAACATGAAAACAGAAAAGCTCCTCAAGATTATCATATAACTTTATTCGAGTCTTTGGTTCAGGCTTCTACGACTTTAAGATTTCCGTTTTTGAACGAAACTATTTGGCTAAACGCAATTGCGGAATATACTTGGAGAGAAAATGACGCTCATTATATTCGTTTGGAGCAGGGCTTCGAATGGTATATGCTCAATATCGCTTTAAGAGAGATGGTTCATATAGTTGACAAAAACGCAAAAGCTTATTTGGAATATACGATATTTGGAAAATTTATCGCTGGTCCCGCGGAATTTGCAATCGGTTTTCAAGGCTCGACTGACGGAAGATATTATATCGCGGGACATGTTAAATTATAAGAATTAAAAAATTATAAAATAAAAAAATAAAAATTAATTAATAAGGATAAAACAATGAAAAAAATAATCATTCTTTTTATTATCGCTTTTAATTTTTTGACTTTCAATTTACTTGCATCTTCGGTTGCAATAAGCGAAGTTCCTAAAAACGCAATTAATTTTGCGGACACATATTTTGCCGATTATTATTTATACAGAGCGGTTGAAAATTCTGGTTCATATACTTTAATATTCAAAGGCGGACTTAAAATACATGTAAACTCGAAAGGCGAATGGACTACAATAAGCGGCGGCGGAGACGAAATAAATATAGAATATTTGGAGAAAGAAGTTATCGATTCGATAAAAAAAGAATACGGCAACGAAAAAGTTATTTATGTAAAGAAACAAAAAAACGCGTATAAAATAAAGTTTAAAAATCGAAATAATATTACTGTTGATTTTGAAGGAAATATAAAAAAAGGAAGAAGAGATTATTGATTATAAATCGTATAAATTTTGAAAATATTACCGATATTATTAATAGTTTAATTTTTACAAATAATTTTAGGAGATAATATGCCCGTTGTAACGATAGAACATGAAGAATATCCTTCCGTGATAGTTATAGAATATAATAGTTTATACAAAAACGAGCTTATCAATTTTATTCATAATATAAAAATAAAAGACAATAAGGAAGAAGTTTATACCGAACCTTACTTTTTTAAGATTATACAAACGAATAATAGAAATGTCGGACTTCTTACTATAGACGGAAGAATCGAAGGATATTATTATATCAATAAAGAAGGAATGCTTAAATATATCTATATAAGTTTCCCTTACAGGAGAAGCGGTTTCGGAAAATTAATGATAGCGCATGCTTTGAAAATCAATCCCGAAGTGACATTCGAACAATCTCAAAATCAAGGATATAATAGATTGATTAACTCTCCTATATTCGAAGATATGCTTAAAGGAAATAGCTCTGAATCCAACGATATAGAATTTGACGATTCTGGCGGAAGTAAAGAAGGCGAACTTACTCTTTTTTAATTTATACTTTTTAGAAAATAAAGCGCTCTTACGGTTTGCCAAAGGCAACTGAGTAATAGGTAGACGCCAAAGCTCCGCATTAAAGTTTCTAATTTATAAGTCGATATTTTTATAGAATTATATAAAAATAAATAAATTTTTTTAAGA
>NZ_SJDU01000381.1 GCF_005518285.1 Brachyspira catarrhinii
GAGCCTACCGCTGTTTTGACGCCGAACGAAATCGAAGAATTAATGAAAATAATGAAATCTCTAACTAAAGAAGGAAAATCGATATTATTCATAACTCATAAATTAAACGAAATAAAAGAAGTCGCCGACAGATGTTCCGTTTTGCGAAAAGGAAAATATATAGGAACAATCGATGTAAAAGACGCCACAAAAGAAGAAATGTCCGAAATGATGGTTGGAAGAAAAATATCTTTAGTCGTTGAAAAAAGCGAGGCTAAACCTAAAGAAATAATTTTATCGGCTCATGATTTAAATATAAAATCTCATAAAAGCGCAAAGAATATTATTAAAAATGTTTCTTTTGAAGTAAGAGCGGGCGAGATTGTTTGCATTGCGGGAATAGACGGAAACGGACAGAGCGAATTAATATACGCGCTTACGGGACTCATGGAACTAAATTCTGGAAGCATAAAATTGAAAGGACATGATATTACGAATTTGAGCATACGGAAAAAAACTTTAAACGGAATCGGGCATATTCCCGAAGACAGGCATAAATACGGTTTGGTTTTAGATTATACTTTGGGAGAGAATTTGATTCTTCAAACTTATTTTACGGAAAGATTTCAAAATAACGGATTCTTAAAATTTAAAGAGATGGAAAATTATTCAAAATCTTTAATAGATAAATTCGATATAAGAAGCGCCGAAGGATTCAAAACTATAGCAAGAAGTATGTCGGGCGGAAATCAGCAGAAAGCGATTATAGCGAGAGAAATTGACAGAGAACCCGATTTGCTTATCGCCGTTCAACCGACAAGAGGACTCGATGTCGGTGCGATTGAATATATACATAAAGAGCTTATCAATCAGAGAGATAACGGAAAGGCGGTTTTGCTCGTTTCTTTGGAACTTGACGAAGTTATGAATTTAAGCGATAGAATACTCGTTATGTTCGAGGGCGAAATAGTTGCTAATCTCTATCCTAATAATTTAACTGTAAACGAACTCGGGCTTTATATGTCGGGTTCAAAAAAAAGCGCGTAAAAGGAGAAAATAAAATGAAAAATCGAATAATTAATATACTTGAAAAAGACGGTTTCGTTAAAATATTTTCTTCATTTCTTGCAATAATAATAGGACTTTTACTCGGACTAATAATACTTCTTATAAGCAATTATAGAGACGCGCTCCCCGCTTTTATCACTATACTTGCTGGCGGATTTTCTGGCGGAAGCAGAGGAATGGGGCAGGTTATATATACGGCTACTCCTTTGATATTAACGGGACTTTCGGTTGGTTTCGCTTTCAAAAACGGACTATTTAATATAGGCGCGCCTGGACAATTTATAGTCGGAGCTTACGCGGCGGTTTTAGTCGGAGTAAAATGCGTTTTTCTTCCAGCGGGGCTTCATTGGATTTTGGCGTTATTCGTTTCTTTTATCGCGGGCGGTTTATGGGCTTATTTGCCCGGACTTTTGAAGGCAAAATTTAATGTTAATGAAGTTATTTCAAGCATTATGATGAATTATATTGGAATGTATTTGGTTAATTATTTGGTTACTCTCACGGTTTACGATGTTTTAAAAAATCAATCTCAAAATATTCCTCCTTCGGGAACGATTCCCACGATGGGATTAAACGCGATATTTAGAGGTTCGAGCGCAAACGGAGGATTTTTTATAGCCGTAATAATGGTTATAATAATTTATATAATTCTTTCAAAAACGACTTTCGGATTCGAGCTTAAAGCCTGCGGATTAAATAAAGAAGCGAGCAGATACGCGGGAATAAACGAAAAAAGAAATATAATTTTATCTATGGTTATAGCGGGTGCTTTAGCGGGACTCGGCGGCGGTTTGTTATATTTGTCGGGCGTGGGAAAACATATTGAAGTTGTAGACATTTTGGCGGAAGAAGGCTTTACGGGAATTCCGATTGCTTTACTCGGTTTATCGCATCCAGTCGGAATACTTATAGCGGGAATATTTATCGCTCATATAACCGTTGGAGGATTCTATATGCAAATATACGATTTTACTCCAGAGATTATAGAAATGATAATATCGTCTATAATTTATTTCAGCGCATTCGCTTTGATGTTTAGAAGTATTGTGGATTTATTTCTAAAA
>NZ_SJDU01000382.1 GCF_005518285.1 Brachyspira catarrhinii
TCTTTCAACAATATAAGAGATATGGATATAGCTTTGAAAATAGTTTCTGAATTTGACGAAAGCAAAAAAGAATTTGCTTGTTCGGCAATAAAACATTCCACTCCATGCGGAGCCTCTTTGGGAGAAAATGTATTCGATTCGTATAATAAAACTTATAAATGCGATTCTGTTTCAATATTCGGAGGAATAGTCGCTTTTAATAGCGCGGTAGACGAAAGGACGGCGAAAGAACTTAATAAAACTTTTTTGGAAATAGTTATAGCTAAAGATTTTACCGCAGAGGCTTTGAAAATATTAAAAACAAAAAATAATTTAAGAATAATAAAATACAAAACTAAACCGAATGATAAAATTAATTTAGTTAAAGTGGACGGCGGACTTTTGGTTCAAGACGAAGATGATTCGCTTTTTGAAAATTATAAAATAGTCACCGAAAAGAAACCGAGCGAAGAAGAAATGAAAAATCTTATATTCGGAATGAAAGTGGTAAAATATGCAAAATCAAACGCGATAGTTGTCGTCAAAGATTTTATGGCAAAAGGTATTGGAAGCGGACAAACAAATAGAATATGGGCTTGCGAAGACGCGCTAAAAAGAGCGGGGAAAAGCGGAGTAATGGCATCGGACGCTTTTTTTCCTTTTAGAGATGTGGTAGACGCATGCGCAAAATACGATATAAAAGCGATTATTCAACCTGGAGGTTCTATAAGAGATAAAGAATCGATAGAAGCCTGCAACGAACATGGAATTTCAATGATATTTACAGGAATAAGGCATTTTAGACATTAATAAAATTAAGAAATATAATATTTATTTTGAATTATCATTGCAATTTAGTTTGATTTTTTATATAATTTAATTTTGTTACTTCTCGTTAAATATAATTTTAAAAGGACATGCATGTCTGCATGTCCTTGCATTTATAAATTTTTTATAATAATTATAATTTAAGCATTAATTTGCTCATTCTTGCGGCAAATAATTTTGGGTCGTCCAAAGGCAAATTTTCAAGTATGCATGCTTCATCGTATAAAAGCTCGCTGTATTCTTTGAATAAATCGGATTTTTTATTCGCTTCGTATTCTTTCTCCATAGCTTTAAAAACCTCATGCGAAGAGTTGATTTCCAAAACTCTTTCGGGCTTCATACCGAACATATTATTTCCAGTTTCGGCAAGAACTTTAGCCATATTGAAACTAATCGAATCTTCTTTATTTGCCAAACAAACCAAACTTTCTTTAAGTCTCTCGCTCTCTCTAACATCGGAAACTTTGCCGTCTCCCAAAACTTCTTTAATCGCTTTCATTATATCTTTTATTTCTTTATTTTCTTCTTTTGTCAAATCTTTATCGGTTTTCTCGTTATCCGCCTGAAGTATCGAATGAAGTTTTATCTCTTCGTAATCTCTCATCATTCCAACCATAAACTCGTCAACTCTGTCGGTAAAGTAAAGAACTTCGTAGCCTTTATCTTTCATTCCTTCCATATGCGGAAGTTTTTCAATAGCGGATTTATCTTTTCCCGCCGCATAATAAATAAATTCTTGTCCTTCTTTCATTCTACTTTTATATTCGGCTAAAGTCGTATATTCGTTTTCCGCCGTATTGGAAGATTGAAACAATAAAAGATTTGATAATTTTTCTTTTTTGGTAAAATCGCTATAAATTCCAATTTTAATCGATTCTCCAAATTCTTTAAAAAACTCTTCGTATTTTTTTCTGTCGTTTTTTAAAGTATTTTCCAAAGTTTCTAAAATTTTCTTTTCAAGGTTGGATGCGATTCTCTTTAATTGATTCGTATGCTGTAAAATCTCTCTCGAAATATTAAGCGAAAAATCTTGCGAATCGACTAATCCTCTAACGAATTTTAAATATTCTGGAAGCAATTCTTTGCATTTATCCATTATAAAAACATTTCTCGAATAAAGTTCCAAACCTCTTTCAAAATCGGGATGCAAAAAATTGAATGGAGCTTTTGACGGAATAAAAAGCAAAGCCGTATATTCCAAAGTTCCTTCCGCTTTAGTATGAATAATATCGAAAGGCTCGACATAATCATGAAAATGCTCTTTATAGAATTCGTTATATTCTTCGGTTTTGACATCGCTT
>NZ_SJDU01000383.1 GCF_005518285.1 Brachyspira catarrhinii
GACGGCGGAAACGGTTTTTACAAAAGAGCGGAAATAGAAAATATAATTTTATTTTTAAAATATTTGATATTGAAAGATTATTCAGTTTTGCCAAAATTATTGAGAGCGGAATTTTTCGACATTAATATAGGAAATTTATCCGACTTTTCAAATTCTTTACTCGCAGAAGAATTGGATTTAAAAGATTATTTTTCGTTATCTTCTTTATATTCCGACAAATTTCAAAAGGCGTTTAAAATAGCTAAAGAAAAAAATTATTTTAAAGAGCTTGAAAAAAATAAAAAATTATTAAATTATATTGAAAAAAAATCCGCGACAATTAACTCGAGCGAAATTATAGAAACTATTTGCATCGAAACGAATTATTATAATTATTTAATGACTAAAGAAGACGCCGAATTATGCTATGCGAATATAGAAAAATTAAAATTAATCGCTTATGATTTTGAAGATAAAAGCGGAAAAAATTCTTACGATTTCGTTATGAGTTTAACTTCCGCTATAAACGATATTTCTTACGCTTCAGTTCCGAAATTATCCGTTGAAGCGGTGAAAGTTATGACAATTCATAAATCTAAAGGTTTGGAATTTAAAAATGTTTTTTTAGCGGGAGCGGGCTATCAAAGAAACGCGACTAACGACAGATTTGATTTTATAGAAGATTATCCTATCGTAGAAATTCCCGTTCATAATTATATTAAAGATTATAAAATAAAATTGTCGAATAAAGAAAGCGATTATAATAAAAACGCCGATTTATCGGAGAAGAGAAGACTCTTATATGTGGCATTAACGAGAGCTGGAGAGAATTTGATTATATCGGGAGAGAACGGCAGAAGCGGAAAAAATTCTTACAGAAGTTATATTAACGATTATATTTCGGAATTAAAAGATTTAAATAACGAATTTACAAGCGAAAGTCAAAATAATTTAATCGAAATAAAAAATATAAACAATAATTTTATTAATTTTTATTCTTACGGATATGGAATAAAATCTAAAGAAGAAAAAAATATAAAAGAAGATGAAATTAATAAAATAAATAAAATATTACAAAACGCGCCCGAAAATATCGAAACTAAAAAAAATATTGAAAACGAAATAAACAATATTCAATATGTCATTCCTTCTAAAATCGGAATTGATTACGAAGAAAATAATTTTAAAAATATAACCGAATTATTAAATAAAAGATTATCAAATTTGGAATTTGAAAAAGAAGAAATTGAAGAAGGCGAAGAGAAAATAAAAATCTCTCCGATAAATATGGGAACGATAATGCATGAATTACTTGAAAATTTCGATTTCTATAAATACTTTGAATATAAAGAAAATTATATTGAAAAATTAAAAACCGAAACTTTGAAATATTATAATTATTACGAGAGTAAAGATTTGAAAGAGAGGCTTGATATATATTTTAATAATTTTATAGAAAACGAACATATAAAAAATATAATAAACGGAAACGAAAAAATTATTTCGAGAGAGCATAAATTTCAAAGCCGAAAATTAGAAAATAAAACTCTTTCAATAATCAACGCAAAAATAGATTTAATAACTCAAAACTTAAACGGAGAATATTTTATTTTGGATTATAAAACTTCAAAACAAAGCAAAGAAAAAATCGAACTTTATAAAAGTCAATTAAATATTTATAAAGAAATAGTTAAAGAAACATTTAAAATAGAAAATGAAAAATTAAAAATCGATATAATATTTTTAGGATGATTTATTTTTTTATTTATAAATTTTTCTCTCGCCATTTTTCCACGACTTCTCTATTCATACGAGCGACATCGCAGAAGTGATTATTAATTTCTAAAGGATTTCCCGTTTTACTTTCATTGGCGTTCTTTGTCATGCACATAAAACAATAATCTATATCTTTACAATCAACGCATTTATCAAAATCTTTTCTTTTGAGAGAACGAATATATAACATTTTAGGCGATTTCTCCCAAATATCTTTTAAAGAAGTTTCATTTAAATTTCCGCAATCATAATTCCATCCCGTGCAAGGATAAACATTGCCTTTTGCATCCATGCAACAACTCGTAACACAAGCCCCGCATAAATCTCTATCCGAAACAT
>NZ_SJDU01000384.1 GCF_005518285.1 Brachyspira catarrhinii
TACAATACAATACAATACACTACAATACAATACAATACAATACAATACAAGCCATAATTATAATTTTTGGCTATTTTTTCATTGCAAAAAATCTAAAAATTTAACTCTTATATTTTTATTTATACTTTCTTTATTGCCTATAATTTCATGCAAAAAAGTCAATATTTTAGCGCCCCGTTATATACCGCCAGAAACTCAATTTAAAGTTTATACAAATTTATTTCCTTCCGAATTAGATATTAATACGCAACCAGCAAAAGACGGCGAAGTGTTCGGAGGATTTAGAAAGAAATTCAGATATAAAGGCGAATGGTATATATTGGCTGATTATAAATATATTTACGATAAAGCGAATAAAACTTTAACTACAAATGCAAGAAATGTCATTCTTAAAATAGAAAACGATGAAAAAATAACTATTTATCATGAAAATACCGATTCGCAGGCTTGGAATCATTTAGTTAATAATATGAATGTAATAGAAAGCGATAAAGTTATATACGAACCTTATACTTATTATAGTAAATATCATTATTCTCTTGGCGATTCGGTATGGCTTCCTATTGGTTTTTATGATTTAAACTTTCACTTTTATAATAAAATTGTAGTAAACGATATATTTTATTCTTCAGAAAATTTAATCAGATGGATTACAAACGGAAATTCAAAAAGTTTTTATCATAAATTACCCGATATTAAAGCTAATAATTGGCAGGGCGAATGGGGAATGTTAAATTATAAAATTATTATGTTCAAAAATTATGTATATGTTATAGGCTTAAATGAAAATTTTGGCGAGCAAAATCCTACTTGGAAAAGAAGAGCTGATTTACCTCCATGTATAACAAGTAAAGATAAATATTATAGAATTAATTGTAAATCTTATGATTATGGCGTAGGAGTTGGTTGGGAGGAATATACAACTCCTTGGGGAAAACGAAGTAATGTTGAATTAAAGTATGACAATAATAAAATATATATTAGAAACGGAGAGATTTTTAGTTATGCGAATGACCCAACAATTAATTTATGGACAAATAATGTTACAAATGTTATTGATAAATCGGTATATAGCACTACCGATGGGATAAATTGGAATATAGAAACCGATTTAAGAGCCTATAGTAATGCCCGATACGATGGTAGGGTGGCAAATTTTCCCGAAGATAAGAAAAGAACTAAAACTCCCGCGGAGCCAGTTTGGATTAAAGATAACGATAAAAATTTTTATTACAAATCCGCTAATACTTCGTTAACTCTTAATAGAAAAACTTATTATTTGCCTATTCCTCCCGCAAACGAAATAATGGAAGCGGCAAGAAGAGGCGAAACGAATTTTACAATAACCGAAAAACATATACTAAACGGCGGTTATAATCAATTTATGGTATCGGATACAAGTCCGTATATTTCCGAATATGATTGGAAATTAATCGCTCCTTTGGAATATACGGGATATTCTATAATTTGGCAAATTGGAGATGCAAATATGCTTTTCAATATAAACGGAAAAATAATTCAATTAATGGATTATTCGAAAATAAATTATTTTCTAAATTCTACTTATTCGGATTATCTGCCCGTTATAAACGAATTAAAAAGCAAAGCGAGAACGCAAAGGCAATACGCTGAAAGATATAATAATAATTATTATTATTATCAAGCTATGTATTACGAGGCTCAAATCGATATGATAACTGAGATTTTTAATAAAATAGAATATATTAAACCCGAAGAAGCCATAACGCATTATAAAATAGAGTTTAAGAATTGAGAAAAATATCAAATCCAAGAAATTTCGTCATTACGAGTATTAGCGAAGCAATCCAAGTAAAATAAAAATAGTCATTGTCAAATAAAAATAGTCATTGTGAAGCTCTGCTGAAGCAATCCACATAGATTGGATTACTTCGGCTATCATCTCGTTCCCACAGGGACGCAGAAGAGAATGATTAAAAAATATTAAGCAATTTTTAATTATACCGAAAATATTTTATAAGAAATATTAAATTTTTGGAGGAATACGCCTTATGATGCGTTATGTCTTCTTCGGGTTTAATATATTCTATTTTATTA
>NZ_SJDU01000385.1 GCF_005518285.1 Brachyspira catarrhinii
AATTAAAAAATACTTTTGATTTCATAAAGAAGATGGAAGAAAAATTCAAATCAAAAGAAGAGGAAGAGAAAGAAACTAAACAAGAACAGTATGTTTTTGATTTTTAAGTAAGGATTTATTTATGTATAACTTTATAGAAGAATATAATAAATGTTTCGACTGCGAATGTAAAACTATATCAGGTATTTTATCAGATATTTTTAATATGGGTATGACTTACGGATTACTAAAAGCAGAAGAAGAGAGAGAAAGCGAAGCTAATTTTGATGGTGCTATTTGTTGTCTTACTGATGAAAAGTTTCAAAGTCCAAGTATACCAACTAAAAAAAGACAGCCTCATGGTAAAGAATGGTTTAATAAAAGCCATAAAGAAGCCAATAGGTTTTGGAATGGTATTTTAAAGTTTCAAGAACCTGAGCAATATACTTTATTTTAAGGAGTGAAAAATGGAAGATTTAAATGCTAATTATGATATAAGACTATTCTGGGAAGAAAAACATATTTATTGTCATGAAAATTGTGAACATCTTTATGAGCGTGATATGGAAAATGGCCATTGTGATTATTTCAATAAAGATTTATCACACGATTCACCTCATGATTTTAAACCTTGCCGTGAATGTTTAGAGGAGACTGAATAATGAAAAAAATTAAAATATATTTAAGCGGTGCGATAACAGGCAGAAAAAACTATAAACAAGAGTTTTATGAAGCTAAAGAAAAATTAATTAAGTTTCAAGAAGATAATAATAAAAGAAAAGATAAAGAAAAAATAGATTTGGATATTATAATCCCTTGCGATTATGATCATCTAAATAAAAGCGGCAAATGGGAAGAATATCTAAAAAATGACATTAAATTATTAGTTGACTGCGATTGTCTTATAGACATAGAAAATGAAAGCTATAATTCAAAAGGGGCTATGCTTGAAAAAATGATATGTATGGCTTTGGGAATACCTATTATTTCATTGAGTGCTTTTTTGGATTATAAAGCAGTTTATAACTATTCTACAACGAATTTGGAGATTAAATTATGAAATGCGAAGTTTGTCATAAAAATGAGGCTGTTGAGGAAATGGCGTATATTTTAAGCAAGGTTGTGCTTGTTGGCGTATGCTCTGCTTGTAAGGAAGATATTGATAACATTTATCATATTCTTAATAAAAAATATGAAATAAGAGTAGAAGTAAAATGAGTAAATTAATTCATATAAAAAAATTAGGGCTTGCTTTTTATAAAGATGATTTTGTAAGAGTTCATTCATTAGTTACTCCTAAATTAGATATATACGGTATATATATTTATTTTAGAGATGGGAAAAGTGATTTTATTAAATGTACAAGTAAAAGACAAGCAAATCTATGGTGTACTTTAATAGTGAAAAAAATAAAGGAGAGCGAAAATGACAATTGCTGATAGATACGAATGTTTTAATTTAGAAAAAATAGTTGAAGAAATAAGAGATATAGATATTGAAACATTAAAAAATAATATTTCAGCTGAAAAAGATGACGGGAAAAGATATAACAATCATTTATCTGAAGAAAGAATACAGCAAATAGTTATAGCCTATCTTGATGATAAAAATATCATTTGCGAGCCTTCTATGAGCGGAATAAGAATAAAATCTTTTAAGATTAGAAGAAAGATGAGAGAACAGGGAGTAAAAAAAGGTTACCCAGATTTAACTATTAAAAAGTTCAATGGAAGAGATACTACATTCTGTTTAGAATTAAAAACAGTAATAGGCAAACTATCTAAAGACCAAAAAGAAATACTCAATAGAACTAAGGCGGAGCATATTCCTTGCTCAGTAAGTTATGGAATTAATGACGCTTTATATAAAATTAATAAGTATCTAATTGGCAAGCCTGTCATTTGGGGAGAAAAAGGAGAATAGCATAATGAAAAACTTATTTTTTGCTTTGTTTCTGTGGGTATTATTTTTGTTAGCAATCAATGCTTTACAGAATGATACTACTAAAAAGAGAGTATCAGAACTTGAGAGAGAAGTAGCTAATTATGAATATCAGATTTTTCAATTAAAAAAAGATATTAAATACATTA
>NZ_SJDU01000386.1 GCF_005518285.1 Brachyspira catarrhinii
GTAAACATAAACTTGAAAAAAGTTTAAAGTGAAGCGCTCGGCTCGGCTCGGCTCGCGCGAATTTGTTTTATAATAGTTTTATTTAATTTAATCATAGGAAAAATTATACAATATTTAGAATTTTTGTCAACACTTTAAAATAAAAAAAATTAAAAATTGATTGCTTCGGCGAGCCTCGCAATGACATGCATTATTTTGTCATTGCGAGAGAGTGAAACAAGCGAAGCAATCTAAATATACACAGAATAGATTACTTGGCGTCTGCCCGACTTTGTCGCGGACTTTTCAAGTCCTCATAATGACAATAAATAATATCGTATAAAATTAGGAACTCAATTGGTAAATAAAAAAATTATAATTTTTCATCGGCTATAAATTCTTTATACTTCTTTATAGCCTTTCGCATGATTTCGTTTTCCGCTATTAATTCGTCTTCGATTTCTTCCAGATTATCAGTAGTAAAGAATTTCATCCAAGTTATAAAATCTTTATTCATTTTATCTCATTAAATTAATTTACCAAATAATCAACTTTTACTTTACAGGTGGCAGTTATCTCGATAATTCTTTATCTTCCACTTTTAGAGGTTTGGAGTAAGAAAACATTAAAGTTCCGCCATGACTGTCGACATTTATAATATCTCCGTCAACGATATGCCCAAATAAAATTTCGGCGCTTATATAATCTTCAATTTCCTTCTGTATCGCTCTTCGCAAACTTCTCGCTCCGTATTTTTTGTCAAAACCCTTGTCGATTATATAAAGTTTCGCTTCGTCCGTCAAATTAATTATTATGTCTCTGTCTTTAATCGATTCGTTCAATTCTTTAAGCATTATGTCTATGATTTCTTTCAAATTTTCTTTTGTGAGAGTATGGAAAACTATAATATCGTCAATTCTATTCAAAAATTCGGGATTAAAATTCTGTTTCAATTCTTCCAAAGCGAAATTCTTTATATCGTTAGCGTCTTTTTCTTCTCCGATTGCGTTGAATCCCAAAGAACTTCCTTTAACTATATCTCGCGCTCCAAGGTTGCTCGTTATTATGATTATCGTATTTGAAAAATCCACTTTTCTGCCAAAGTTATCGGTAAGCTGTCCTTCTTCTAAAACTTGCAAAAGTATATTTGTCACATCGGGATGAGCTTTTTCAATTTCGTCAAACAATATCAAAGAATAAGGTTTTCTCCTCACTTTTTCGGTAAGTCCGCCGCCTTCTTCATAACCTATATAACCAGGAGGCGCTCCGATTAATCTGCTAACTGCAAATTTTTCCATGAATTCGCTCATATCGATTCTGATTAACGCGTCGCTATTTCCAAACATAAACTCCGCCAAAACTTTTGCAAGCGCGGTTTTTCCCACTCCCGTAGGTCCTAAGAATATAAAACTTCCTAAAGGTCTTTTTGAGGCTTTGAGTCCCGCTCTACTTCTTCTAATCGCTTTAGAAATAGAAGAAATTGCCTCTTCCTGTCCGACCACTTTTTTATGCAATTCTTCTTCCATATCGATAAGTCTTTTGCTTTCGGCGTTAAGAAGTCTTTTAACGGGAATATTAGTTATTTCGGATATTACATTTCTTATATCGTCTTCTTCGATTAAAGTTTGTATTTTATCTCTTTCTTCTCTCCATTTTTTTTGTTTTTCGGCAAGTTCGTTTTTCAAATCGTCTCTTTTATTTTTCCAAATTTCCGCGTCTTCAAACGCAAGCATATCGGCGCATTTTTGTTTTTCTGCGTCAAATTCTTTTATTTGCTCTTCCATTTCCTTAAATTCGGCGGGCATAGTCATATTGATTAATCTCGCTCTCGAACCCGCTTCGTCTATCAAATCTATCGCTTTATCAGGCAAATATCTTTCGGTTATATATCTTTTGCTTAAAACTACCGCCGCGTTTATTGCCCCGCTCGTATATTTAACATTATGATGCTCTTCGTATTGCGATTTTATTCCGTTTAATATTTCGATAGTGTCTTCAATATTAGGCTCTTCCACAGTTACAGGCTGAAATCTTCTAACCAAAGCTCCGTCTTTTTCTATATATTTTTTATATTCGTTAATGGTTGT
>NZ_SJDU01000387.1 GCF_005518285.1 Brachyspira catarrhinii
TTCCGATTATTATAAATTGGGATTTTCTTATTATTCAAAAGGTTATTATTACGAAGCTATAGAATGTTTTTCAAAAATTGCGGATGAAAATTCTTATAAAGTTTATAATTTAATCGGTTTATGTTATTATTCAAATTCCGAGTATGAGAAGTCGATTGAATATTTTGAAAAAGCGACTAAAATAAACGGAGAATATAACGAAGCTTATAATAATTTATTTTTGGCTTATTTTGATTTGGAAGATTATAAAAAGGCTTTGGAATATTTTAATCTCTCTTCCAAAATAAATCACGCTTCCGATTTATATAATAAACTTGCAGTAGCTTGTTTTTATACTAAAGATTATGACAAATCGATTGAATATTATAATAAAGTTATTTTGAAGTTAAACGAAAAAACTCCTTTCCATATATATAATAATTTGGCTATTTTGTATTATTTGAAAAAAGATTATTCTTCCATTTTGCAAACTTATAATAAATATTTGGATAACTATAATTCGGATAGTAATTTTGCAAGTTATAATATATTTTTATTATCGTTTACTTTACTATCGAAAAGATTAATAAAATATAACGACTTTTTGGCTTTGTTTGAAAAATCAATTATTAAAAGTATAAATAAAAGCATAAATAGAAGTAATATAGAAAATAATAATATTTCCTCTCTTTACGAAATAATGGAATACGATATTAACGCTTTAAAACTTATTTTAGAAAATAAAATTAAATTTAAGAGTTGTAAGGAATTTCTAAAAAATAAATTAAGCGAAAAACAATTAAAAGCAATCGAGCCTATAATAAATAAATTAGAAAATAAATTAAAAATTTTTTCTTTTTATTCCAAGAGTTCTAATATAAATAATATTTTTTCTTATAATAATAAGAATATTTGTATAGAATATTTTTTGCAAAATTTAAATAATAATGCTATAGCAATTATAAAAAACTCCGATAATAATAATAAAGATATATACGGGAAACGAGCTAAATTTATTAACGAATATATGGAGTATAATTCTTTAATTTCAATGTTTTCCGACAATATCGATAATAAGAATGGAGATTATAATTTATTATTTTATAAAGATAGTTTATATAATTTCCTTGAGTTAAAAGTTAAGGCAATATATCTGCCGAGTAATTTTGACGAATCGGATATAAAGCTGATAAAACTTATATTAGAGGGTAAGGATATTAAATTATATAAAATAGTTAAAGGCAATTATATATTGATTTGACTTATTTTTAATAAAAAAAAATTTATAAATACTGTTGACATAATATTAAAAATCTGTTATTATAATTTAAAAATAGCGGATTATGAAGAAGGGGTATTCGATGAAAAAGCTTGTATTAGTAATCTTTTTAGTAGGATTCTGTAAGGTTTTTGCGGCGTTCGAATTTGATATTTTAGGACAGCTTGCGGCATCTACAAGTTTTCCTATAGCCGAATCAAGAACTACGAAAGTTAATGGCTCTACCGAAGCAAGGTGGGGAGCGTCTTTACAAATAGGTTATCAGTTTCCTATGACCAACACATTAAAAGGCGTAAGCATTTTTGCCGATATAAGAGTCGAGCAAGCCAATATAGCTATAACTTTTCCAGGAGATACTAAAACGGTATCTAAAAAGACGGGATTGAATTTAGGGCTTGGATTTACTTCAAAATTTATATTTGGAAGTATAAATAGTTTGGTTCCGAGGGATACAATTTTAGGTTTTGGAGTGGGAGCTAAAGTTATGGCTTATGCTCCAGATATTATTTTAAGCACAAAAATGCCAATTCTTGCCCCTTACCTTGATTTATTTGTAGAGCAAAGATTTTTTGTATCGAGAAAATTGGCTTTGGTAGGCGGAATAAATGTAGGCGTTGATATGATGATGTTCCAATCTACCGATATTGGACAGTTATTCAGCGGTCTCTATATTACGGCTTTTCCTTCTTTAAGCGTAGGGCTTAGTATAGGACTTCATTTTGGACATTAGAATAATAATTTAATAATTGTTTCTCATAATATTTAGGGGATAATGCAAAAAACATTATCTCCTTTTTATTTCT
>NZ_SJDU01000388.1 GCF_005518285.1 Brachyspira catarrhinii
GTATTATTTTTCTCAATATCTTCTCCAATGGCATTTTCTCTAATTGTTATTATTATATAACCTATTTATTTTTTGTAAATAAAACATATGGTTTATAATTGATATTATTGACATTTATATATTTTGTGTTATTATATTTAACGTATAATACATAATTATAGGAGTATCATATGGAACTAAAAAAAGTTTTTGCATGCGGAATTAGTTGGGGTGATGGTAAGCCTTCATATTTTGAAGAGTTTAAAAAGAATAATTCTGCTATATTAGGAAGCTACAACAGAAGAATAGAATATTTTAGAGATTTACAAGTTGGTGATTTGATAGCAGCAAAAGAAGGTTTTAAAATAATAGCTATAGGAGAAGTGTCCTCAGTTTCAGAAGAGTACTGTACTTGGAAGGATTTAATAGATGAGGAAAAAGCCAATTATTACGGTGTATCTTTAGAAGATGAAGTTGATATAATTAAAGTTAATAAATGGATAGAACTAGAAGAACCTATTATCTATGAGAGTAGAGGTACAGGTTTAATAAAAAAAGATGAAGTACTTTACAAATGCAACAAAGTCTATTATGAGGAACTAAAAAAAATGGAAAAAGAAGAGATTATTAATATACTAAAACAAAAAAAGCAGATCATACTTCAAGGGGCTCCGGGTACTGGAAAAACTTATTCTACTGCTGAAATTGCTGTTAATCTAATTGATAAAAAAGTACCAGATGACAGAAAAGAAGTTATGAAAAGATATAAAGAGCTTATAAAAAATAATCAGATATTTTTCACAACTTTTCATCAGTCAATGGATTATGAGGAGTTTGTTGAAGGATATAAACCTATTTCTAATGACGGTAATATATCTTATGAAATCACAGACGGAATTTTCAAAGAGGCTTGTAATAAATCAAAAGAAGTTGGTAAAATAGGATTAGAAGAGGCATGGAATAATTTTACGTATGATTTTTCTAATAGAGATATTAAAGGAATAGATAAAAATACAGGTTATTTGGAATTAAAAACATTAGTAAATAATAATACATTTTATTTGTCTATAGATGATAACAATATAGTTAGGTATCTTCCTGAAAATAATAAAACTGAGAAATGGGTACATTTAAATAATAGAGTAAAAGAATTTTATTACTCATTAAAAAATGAAAAAAATATAGGTTCTATATCTTATGTTAAGCCTCTATTAGAATATTTAAAAAAAGAATATCATTTATCAGAGCCTATTGAAAATAATGAAAATAAAGTTGTACTTATAATAGATGAAATTAACCGCGGTAATATAGCAAAAATATTCGGAGAGCTTATTACATTATTGGAAGCTGATAAGAGAAAAAATGCTGACAATGAAATAGAAGTTAAGCTGCCTTATTCCAAAGAAATATTTTCTGTGCCTAGCAATTTATATATAATAGGTACTATGAATACAACTGACAGAAGCATAGGATATATTGATTATGCTTTAAGAAGAAGATTTGCATTTATAACTATTAAAGCAGATAAAGAAAAAATTGAAAATTATTATAATGATAATGAAGAATTAAAAACAAAAGCTTCTGCACTATTTAATAATATAGAAAACATTATTAAAGAAAAATTAAATGAAGAATTCGAGATTGATGATATTATGATAGGGCATAGCTATTTTATGGCTAAAGATGAAGAAGAGCTAAAAAGAAAATTAGATTATGAAATAAAGCCTTTATTATTAGAGTATTATAAAGACGGTATATTAAAAAGTGATAAAGAACTAAAAAACAAAATTAAAGAGTTGACAATATAATTTCTATGGATAATTTAAATAATCAATGCGAATGCGAATTTTGTAAAAATAATTCTGCTTCATTTAAGGAACATAATGATATAAATTGTGATTCACTTATTGAACATATAAATAATTCAAAATACAGAGAATACATATTTGGAGAAAATTTATACGGCAAAACTCTTTCCTATTATATAGGTGCTTTCTGGCTTGATAATGAATATACAAAAAATATTATAATTAATCCTAAAATAGAGAATATTGATTTTATGAAAATGTTTTCAAAAT
>NZ_SJDU01000039.1 GCF_005518285.1 Brachyspira catarrhinii
ATATTATTTATGAAAAATTTGAATTTAAAAAAATTATTTTTCATAGTTTCAATTTTTATAATTTTCAATATTTCCGCATTTGCAAAAAGCGGTTTCGAGTTTATATTGGGCATTCCAATAGGCGGAAACTATGCATATCCTACCAAAGACATGAAAGTTGCAGTGGACTATGTAAAATATGAAATGAGCGGATTTTTTGGATTTGATATTGGAGTTATTTCTCAATTAGGTTATATGTTTCAAATTAGAGACAGTTTAGCCGTAAGCGCTTTAGGAGAAATTGGATACGCTCGAGATAAATATCAATTAGAATATTATGGGGATAATTTTGGCATCTATGGAGGAAAATTTACTATTAGCCATAACAATATTCAAATAGGATTATTGCCAAAATTGAATATAAGAGGATTTTCAATAGGAATTGGAGGAGGAATAAAAATCCCCGTATCTTTATCATACTACGATGAGGAAACAAGTTATACTTCGGTAGATTATTCTATTGCTATAGTAGAAGGTGTCGAAGGAGATGGAGGATACTATCAAAAATTTATATCAAAAGTAAATATGGATAATAAAATTATATATTATGCAAAAATTACTTTAGATTATTCGCTATTTATTAATGATAATATAGCCTTTAATATAGGATTATATTTTGGATACGATTTTCTCCCTAAATATCAAATATTAGCTTTCAGTTATTATACATATTCTTCAATGTTTCCATTTGAGGATGATGGAAAAAATTATTATGTTGAAAAAGCGAAGAATTACGGGACTTTTGATTTCGGAGTTCAATTAGGATTTAGATTTGGACCGAGAGTTTAAATATTTTTCTATTAATAATATAATTTAATTTATTAGTTCAAAAACGGTTTATACTTAATTATAAACTTTTTATTTTATTAAATCATTGTAGGATTTGAAATATTATTATGACAAACAAAATTTTATCATTCACGAAAATGCATGGAATTGGAAACGATTATATTTATATAGATTGTTTCAAAGAAGATTTTACGATTAAAGAGGCAAAAAAATACGCTCCGATTTTAAGTGACAGACATTTTTCAATCGGCGGAGACGGAATAATTTTGATAATGCCGAGCGAAAAAAACGACAAAGCAGATGTCCGAATGAGAATGTTTAATGCGGACGGTTCGGAAAGCGAAATGTGCGGAAACGGAATAAGATGCGTAGCCAAATATACTTACGATAAAGGAATAAGTAAAAATAATCCGCTCAAAATAGAAACTTTAAGAGGAATACTCGAAGCTAAATTATTTATAAAAAACGGAGAAGTCGACTCGGTTGAAATAAATATGGACTCTCCAATTTTGGAAGGCTTAAAAATTCCAACTACAATAAATAAAAACCCGATAATTGACGAGCCAATCGAAATAAACGGAAAAAAATATTTATTTACGGCGGTTTCTATGGGCAATCCTCATGCCGTGATATTCGTAGACGATTTGGAAAATTTGGATATAAGCTCTATCGGAAAATTGATTGAAAATAATTCTATATTTCCAAATAGAACGAATGTGGAATTTGTGGAAATAATAAACAAAGGCGAAGTGAGACAGAGAACTTGGGAGCGAGGAAGCGGAGAGACTTTAGCCTGCGGAACGGGAGCATCCGCCGTTTGCGTTGCGGGATTCATAAGCGAAAGAACGGAAAGCAAAATTTTAAATCATCTTTTGGGAGGAGATTTGACTCTCGATTATAGAGACGGAAAAGTTTTTATGAAAGGAGAGGCGAGATATTCGTTTGAAGGGAAAATAAATTTGAGTAATCTATGATATAACAATAGATTTTCGCATAAATGAGACAAAAAGTTATTGGTCATTGCGAGTGAGTTAAAACGAACGAAAGAATCCGCTTTAAATAGATTACTTCGGCTATAAAATAACCTCGTAATGACAAATTTAATGTCATTGCGAGCGTAAGTGAAGCAATCCGAAAATAAATATAATAAAAAAATACACCGCAATTAAATGCAATACCTTTTATAATTCAAGTTTACTTTATATAGATTTATTTTGCGAAAGTTCCCAATTGATGAGTGATTTCAGTTTGCCAACTTCCATTTGGATATATGTCATAATATTTTTGCACTTCAATAACTTTATTTTAAAAAATATTTACTAATCCAAATTAACGAATTCCAATTCATATTTTTCATTATTCAAAAATATATTCAAAAGATTTTTAGCTTTAATTTTATCGTTTGAAGTCGTGTATATGATTAATTTATTTTTTTTAATAATGTTATTATTTAAAAGATTATTTTCTTTCAAATATTTTTTTACCGAAAAAGCGGTTGGACGACTCGGTTCTATAATTTTTTTTACATTCTTTTTATTTTCTTTCAAAACTTTTTTTATATCATTCATTATTAAAGGATAATGAGTGCAGGCTAAAAGCAAACAGTCGGAATTTGAATCTATTCTTTTTATATAATTATTTAATATTTCAAATCTGTCTTCAAAACTTTGCCAATCGTTTTCTATCATTGGACATAATTTTTTGCAAACTATTTGAGTAATTTTTATGTCTTTATTTTTTTCTTTTATTTTTCTTAAATATATTTTTGATTTAACCGTAAAGTCCGTAGCCATAATAGATATATTATCTTTGGCAATTTTATTTGCTTCGGCACAAGCGTTTGAAATAACTTCTATTATTGGAATATCAAATTTTTCTTTCAATATTTCGGATGCCGATGCGGTAATCGTGTTGCATCCTATAACCAATATTTTGCAATTTTTATTTATAAGAAATTCCGCCATTTTTGAAGATAATTCAATTATTTCTTTTTTTGATTTGTCTCCATAAGGAATATTTTTATTGTCTCCAAAATAAATATAATTTTCGTTTGGCATCAATTTTAATAATTCTCTTAAAACCGTTATTCCGCCAAATCCCGAATCGAATATTCCTATAGGTTTTGAATTAATATTCATAAAAATAAATCCGTATAAATTAAAATCCATTATATAGAAAATTAACATAATAATCAATATATTTTACCATTCGTTATATTTTATATTAATTTACTTGAATATAAACAAAAAATATTGTATAATCTATCATAAAAATTAAATTAAAAATAGGAGAATATTTTATGAATAACGATATATTGGCGGCTATTCAAATAATGCTTATAGGTATGGGCGTTGTCGTTTTGTTTTTGATTATATTGGTTTATGCAATGAAATTCGTAAGTTTGGTTGTTGCCCAAGTAAACAAAATAATGCCTCCGCAAGAAGAAGCGGTTTCGTCCGCTCCCGTTCAATCGGCAAGCGGAGATAAAACAAAGGCTATAGCGATAGCTTTGGCTCATATACATGCTAATAAAAAGTAATAAAAATAAATTAACTTTAGTTTTAAATATTTTCAAGGAGAAATTAAATAATGTCAAAAAAAGAAATTAAATTTATGATAACGGCGTTTAGAGACGGTTTTCAATCCGTTTACGGAGCGAGAGTTCTATCTAAAGATTTTATGCCCGCCGTTGAAGCTTTCGTAAATGCGGGAGTTAAATATTTTGAATCGGGCGGAGGAGCTACATTTCAAAGCGCTTTTTTCTACAATAACGAAAACGCTTTCGATGTAATGGATTCCTTCAGAAAAACGGTAGGTCCCGATGTCGATTTGCAAACTTTGGCGCGAGGCGTTAATGTTGTGGGACTCGAATCTCAACCGAGAGAGATGATTAAATTGCATGCCGATTTATTCAAAAAACATGGAGTAACTACGATTAGAAATTTTGACGCTTTAAACGATGTGAATAATTTGATTTATAGCGGAAAATGTATCAAAGAAGCGGGACTCAAACATCAAGTATGCGTTACTATGATGGCTTTGCCTCCAGGTTGTAAAGGCGCGCATGACTCCGAATTCTACGCTAAAGTATTGAAACAGATTATGGATAATGTGGAATACGATTCGGTATGTTTCAAGGACGCTTCTGGAACTACCACTCCTCAAGTCGTTTACGATACGGTTAAAGAGGCGAGAAAATTGCTCGGAAGCGATATTCGTATTCAAGTTCATAGCCATGAAACCGCTGGAATCGGAGCTTTGCAATATAAAGCGGCTATCGAAGCTGGAGCGGATTATATAGATTTGTCTTTGGCTCCAGTGTCTGGCGGAACATGTCAAACGGACTTAATAGTTATGTGGCATGCTTTAAGAGGAACGGATTATTATTTCGATATAGATATTGACAAAATAAGAGACGCAGAAGAAGTATTCAAAGATTGCATGAAAGATTATTTCTTGCCTCCTGAAAGCAGAACGGTAGAGCCGATGATTCCGTTTGCGCCAATGCCCGGCGGAGCTTTAACGGCGAATACTCAAATGATGCGCGACATTAATGTTATGAACAGATTCCCAGAAGTCATTAAAGCTATGACGGAAGTGGTTGAAAAAGGAGGATTCGGAACTTCGGTAACTCCAGTGTCTCAATTTTATTTCCAGCAAGCTTTCAATAATGTAATGCAAGGAGCTTGGAAAAAAATTGCTGACGGATACGGCAAAATGGTTTTGGGTTATTTCGGTAAAACTCCAAGCGTTCCAGATGCGGAAATAGTTAAAATTGCAAGCGAACAGTTAGGATTGCAACCTACAACGGAACTCGCTATGGATATTGACGATAAAAATCCTAAAAAAGGTAGAAAAGCTGCGGAACAAGCTCTTAAAGACGCGGGAATTAACGATTTATCCGATGAAAATGTGTTTATAGCGGCGGCTTGTAAAGAAAAAGGAATTCAATTCTTAAAAGGCGAAGCTAAACTCGGCATAAGAAAGAATGCGGGCGGAGACGGAGTCAAATCCACAAGCAACGAAGTGACTGTAACGGTTGGTGGTTCAAGTTATGGAATAAAAATTGAAAACGGAAAAGCCATAGTTGACGGCGTAAGTTACGATTACACGATAAAAGACGGCATTTCGCAAACTGCATCCGCTCCAGCTCAAGCATCTTCAAGCGGTAGCGCTACTCCAATAACGGCGGGCTTGCCAGGAACGGTTGTAAAAATAGTCTCTCCAGTCGGAACTCAAGTTTCGGACGGAACTACGATATTGATTGTAGAAGCTATGAAAATGGAAGTTGAAATAAAATCTTCCGTTTCTGGTTCGGTTAAAGAGATTAAAGTTAAACCAGGCGATTCGATTGTCGCGGGGCAAGAATTGGCTATAGTCGGTTAATTTGGCGCGGTATTAAGGATATATTTATAAAAGGAGAAAATAAATGAATAAAATATTTTTTGTATTTGCGCTTATATTTATAACGACTTCGGTTTTATTGTCGCAAGAAAATCCAGTAGTTGTTTCCGAAAACGATTTGGAAAATATGAGCATTATAGAAAATACCGAAGAAACAACGGAAAACGATATTGGCGGTTCTTCGGAAAAATTAGATATTAAAGAATCGATTATTTCGCTTTTAAGAAATACGGCTTTCGGCGGATTTTTTCCTAAAAGCGAAGAGGATATAGCGGAAGAAAAACTTAAAGAAGAGAGAAGCATTAGGGAAAAATACGAAATTAAATTGCATGATATTCAAATAAAAAAAGTTCCTCTATGGCAAAATCTTATAATGATTTTCGTAGGATTAGTTTTAATTTATTTGGCTATCGCAAAAGGTTTCGAGCCTTTGCTTTTGATTCCAATCGGCATGGGCGGAATATTGGCTAATATACCAGTAGCGAATATTGCGGCTATTCCCGTAGTTCAGGTTATAAATAATATTCCCGTTACTTTAAGCGCGGGAGGATTTTTAGGGCAGGTTTACACTTTCGGTATAGAAGCGGGTTTGTTTCCGTTATTTATATTTATGGGTGTGGGAGCTATGACGGATTTCGGTCCTCTTATTGCAAATCCTAAAACGGCGTTGCTTGGAGCGGCGGCGCAAATAGGAATATTCGGAACATTGCTTGGCGCTATGCTTTTGTCCGCTTATGTTCCAGTTATAACATTTACTTTAAGAGACGCGGCTTCGATTGGCATAATCGGAGGAGCGGACGGTCCTACGGCTATATTCACGGCTTCAAAATTGAGCCCGAGTTTGCTTGGAGCTATTGCGGTTGCCGCATATTCTTATATGGCTTTAGTTCCAATAATTCAGCCTCCTATAATGAAACTTTTAACGACAGAAGAAGAGCGAAAAATAGTAATGAAACAGCTTCGTCCAGTAAGCAAGAGAGAAAAAATTATTTTCCCTCTTACCGTTATCATATTAATCGCTTTGCTTTTGCCCGATGCGGCTCCTCTTATAGGCGCTTTGATGTTTGGAAATTTAATCAGAGAATCTGGCGTGACGGAAAGACTTTCAAAAACCGCTCAAAACGAATTTATAAATATAGTGACAATTCTTTTGGGGTTGTCGGTTGGAAGCAAATTAGCCGCCGAAAAATTCTTGCGATTTGAAACTATAGGGATATTGGTTTTGGGGCTTGTCGCTTTTTCTATGGGAACCGCGGGAGGAGTTTTACTCGCTAAATTAATGAATCTTTTTAGCAGAGAAAAAATAAATCCGCTTATAGGAGCGGCGGGAGTTTCCGCCGTTCCAATGGCTGCGAGAGTGGCAAATAAAGTCGGGCAGGAATCCAATCCTCAAAATTTTCTTTTGATGCATGCAATGGGTCCGAATGTATCGGGAGTTATAGGCTCCGCTGTTGCCGCGGGAGTTTTGCTTGCCATATTAGGATAATAGAATAAAATATAAATTAAATAAAAAGATAAAAAATAAATTATAAAAATAAATAAATTTTTTTAAGGAGAAAAAAATGACTACATTAATTAAAAAATACAACGATGCGAGAGTTTATTTGATTAACGACGCGAGTATGGTTCAAAAAATGGCGCTTTCAATACTTTTTGCCATAATTTTAGCCGTTGCCTCTCAAATAAAAATATTTCTCTCTTTCACGCCCGTGCCAATCAATCTTGGAACATTTGCCGTTTGTATGGCGGGGACAACTTTAGGAGGTTTCTGGGGATTTATTTCGGTTGCAATATATATGTTAGCGGCAGCCGTTGGACTTCCAGTCATCGCGGGTTCGAGCTTTTTGGGAGCGACTACGGGATATATAGTAGGCTATTCTATTTGCGCTTTCGCTTTGGGAAAATGGACGGAAAAATGCGATATAAAAAAATATAGTTTTATAAAGACTTCAGCCGTTTTATTTATATTCCAAATAGCGATTATTCATATATGCGGTATGATAGGATTGTATATTTGGTCCGTTTATTCGCCCAATATTCAACCTTACACTCTCACGGAAGTTATAATGAAAGGGACCGTTCCGTTTTTGCTTACAGACAGCATAAAAGCTATGGTTCTTTCGTTATCGATGGGCTTTATTCTTAAAAAATAAGAAAGTTTTGAAATTAAAAATATATAAAGGAGTTCGTAGAAATGCGGACTCTTTTTTATCTAAATTGTTTAAATTAAATTGTTTTAAATACAGAATTTTTAAAAAGTATTTATTTTATCTAAATTTAGTATTCATTAATTTAATTAAATATATTTATATTTTTCGGAATATGAATTATTAAAATTTATGAGGAGCATTTGTTATAACAACGGGCAGTTGCCACTTGCATTGCAAACTGAGAATAATGTTTTTTTATTTTATAATATTGATTTTTTACTTTATAGACTATATTATATAAACAAAATATTATGTTTATTTTTACGATATTTTTTAAAATTTATAAATCAAGTTGTATAAATGTTATTAAGAAAATTGAATATTTTGAATATTATAACGGCGTTTTTTTTATGCTTTAATTTTGTATGTGCGAGTATAAATCCGCTTTTTAATATAAATCTTTCCGACATGCAAACATTTAATATTAATAATAGACCTTCCACAAATTCGGAAACTACAAACAGAGTCCATGAACTTTATATAGAACAAACGGCTGCGGGAGGTTATAATCCGATTAAATTCAACGCAGAAACGAAATTCTATTATAGAATGTCTTTATATAAAAATAGAAACGGTTTTTTATGGGACGGAAATAAAGCGGAATTTGGAATCGAAAATAATTTTTCTTTGGCTTCCGATATGGTGGGAGTTTATGCCGATATAAGACCTTTATATTTTTTTGGAATAAGAGCGTCCGCGAATTTTATAATCATGTATAATATTATGAATTACGGTTATGCGGGATTTTATACGAACGAAGGTATAGATTATTCCGCAAAAGCTTTATCTTCTATGCAAAAATACGATTCTTTCGGCTTTATGTTCGGAGTTTCTCCTTACCTTGTTTTTAAATTGCCGAACCTTGTGTTTATAAATAATTTTAGTCTCAATTATATTTTTGCGGGAGATAAAAATTATTATTATGAACCAAGAACTTCCATACTTCATAAGCAAAGCGAATTTGAAATTATGAACGAAGCTTTTATACTTGCAAATATGAATCCTATATATTTGGGAGGTTATTACGATTTGACTTATCTTTTGAATTCAAAAATAATGACTCATAAATTGGGAGTCGCGGGAATAATTTATTTTAATTTTTTACAAAACAGATTGAAATTTAATGTTCTTCTGACGGCGGGCTTGCATATTGGACTTCCAAATTATAACAGCAAAACTTTTATAGAAGCGAAATTGTCTTTAGCTTATAGAATAATGCGAAAAGAATAAAGTATAAATAATATAAAATAATTTAACGGATTTTTTATGATAAGAAGAAAATTGATACCAGATAAATATTTGCTAATAATATATGTCGCTTTACTTATAGCGGGACTTTTGGCTATTTACGGAGCGCAAATTATTCATGAACCTAACGGACAATATTTTTCAAATCATTTGCATTTGCTTATATTTATGCTTGCGATAACGATTTTAATTCTTATATTGCCCGACTTTTTTGATTTGCTCGATAGAATAGTGCCTTTATTGTTGGTTGGAACTTTATTATTATTGATAGCCGTTTTAATATTCGGTATAACCGTCCCTGGAAGTTATGCGAAAAGATGGCTTTTAATCGCTTCGAGTTTTACAATTCAGCCTTCCGAAATAGCGAAAATAACGACTACGATATATTTGGCGAGCGTTTTGAGTAAAAAAGGAGAGAAACTTTTTGATTTAAAAAAAGGTTTGTTTCCTCCTCTTATAGTTTTGCTTCTTATTTCCGTTCTAATATTGGTTGAGCCAGATTCTGGAACGGCTTTATTATTCGCAATGGTAGGTTTTTCAATATTTTCTTATGCTGGAATTCCTACTAAAAATTTAATAATATCCGCAATATTCCTTTTGCTATTATTTATTATTTTTATATTTAATGTTCCTTATATGAGAAACAGAGTAAACGCTTATTTTGACCCGCAGAATCAATCGGAAGAAGATATATATCAATCGAGAAGGGCGAAGTTGGCTTTCAATTACGGCGGTATTTCTGGGATTCCCGATGAAAATATTTTGGAAGTAAGCACGCATTTGCCAGCGGCTTTAACCGATTTTATATTCGCGTCGGTAGCTCAAAGATACGGTTTAATCGGAGACATAATAATTCTTCTTCTGTTTTTTTCGTTTACGATAAGAGGATTCATAATATCGTCTCGGATTAACGATTTGTTTTTAAAAAATATTTCTTTCGGAATAACGATATTTATAAGTTTGCAAGCGTATTTAAATATTATGGTGGCTACTCTTATGATTCCTACAACGGGAATGCCGCTTCCTATAATAAGCTATGGAAGAAACGCTTTAGCCGTAAATATGATTATGTTTGCCATTTTATTAAAAATAACTCAAAGGATAGAATCATGAAAAATATAATATTATGCGGAGGAGGAACGGCGGGGCATATAACGCCAGCTATTTCAATATACGACTTTTTTAAAAAATCGGGTTATAATCCTCGTCTCGTTGTGGCGGCGAAAGATTATAGCCTTATTCCAAATCATTATAATTTCAATAGCATAAATATAAACGCACCTGGAAATATATTTAAGAATATAGCTTTTATATTAAAATTTATTCCCGCTTTATTTAAGGCAAAAGATATAATAGAAAAACATAAGCCCGTTTGCGTAATCGGAATGGGAGGATTTGTGGCGCTTCCCGTTTTATATATGGCAAAATGGAAAAAGATTCCAATTTTTTTATGCGAACAGAATTCAATCCCTGGAAAAGTGAATAGAATATTTTATAAACATGCAAAATGCTGTTATTTAACATTTAGCAAAAGTTTGGAATATATGCCTAAAGGAAAAGTTTTTGGAAATCCAGTTAGAGAAGATTTTTTTGTAGTGGGTAGAGAGAGCGCAAGAAATGTAATGAGATTAAAAGAAAACGAAAAACTGCTTGTAATCATGGGAGGTTCGCAAGGAGCTTTGAAATTAAACGAATTATTTTTTGAATGCATAAAACCTATTCAGTCTAAAGTGGAAAATTTGCGTATAGTTTGGCTTGCGGGACCAAAATGGGCAAATCAAATGATTGAAAAAGTAAATATCGCTAAATTAAATAATATAACAGTTCACAGTTATTATAGAGATATGCCGACTTTGATGCATGCTGCGGATTTTATGGTTTCGAGAGCGGGGAGCAGTTCTATAAGCGAAATACTTGCCGTTAATCTTCCTTCTTTACTAATTCCTTTTCCTTATGCGGCGGATAATCATCAATATTTTAACGCTTTGGATTTATCAAATAAAGATATGGCTTATTTAATCGAAGAGTCGGATTTGGATAAAGATAAATTAAGCAATATCATAATAAAGAATTTGAATAACGAAGAAAGACTTACAACCATGCGAAATAATATTAAGAAAAATTTTACTGCAAAAGCTGTTTCTTCAATAGTTACGGATATTGTTAATAATTTGGAAGCGGAAAAATTAAAAAAATAATAAATAAAAAATAATTATACTAAATCGAATTGGAATTTGAAATATGTTTACGATGTTTAAAAGAAAAAAAGAAAAAATACATTTTGTTGGAATAGGCGGAATAGGAATGAGCGCGATTGCAAGCGTCCTTAACGCTATGGGTTATACGATTAGCGGAAGCGATTTGGCGAAAACGGAAAAAACTAAATCTTTGGAAGAAAGCGGAATAAAAGTTTTTTACGGGCATAAGGCAAGCAATATAGAAGACGATATTATAGCCGTTGCACTTCT
>NZ_SJDU01000389.1 GCF_005518285.1 Brachyspira catarrhinii
TACGAATAATATAAAAGAAATTAAAGGCGGAGTTTGCGCTGCTAAAGGTTTTTTTGCAAACGGAATTTACTCGGGAATAAAAAAGAAAAAAACTTCCAAAGATTTGGCGATTATTTATAGTGAGAGTTTATGCAACGCAGCCGCGGTTTATACTCAAAATAAAGTTTGCGGAGCTAATATTATAGTAAGCAAAGAGAATTTAAAAAACGGAAAAGCTAAAGCGATTATATGCAATTCGGGAAACGCCAATACTTGCAATAAAGACGGAATCGAGAAGGCAAAAGCTATGTGTAAGGGAGTCGCCGAATATTTGAAAATAAGCGAGAAAGATGTCGCTGTCGCTTCAACGGGAGTTATAGGAGTTCCTCTGCAAGTAGAACTTATAATAAAAAATATTAAACCTCTTATTGATAAGGCTAAAAATTCCGCGGAAGCATCAAAAAACGCGGCAAACGCGATAATGACAACGGACACTTTTATTAAAGAAATTGCATTCGCTTTTGAAATCGGCGGTAAAACCGTTAAAATCGGAGGAATTGCAAAAGGAAGCGGAATGATTCATCCGAATATGGCTACTCTGCTCGCCTTTATTACAACAGACGCGAATATAAGTCAAAAATTACTTCAAAAAGCTTTAAGAGAAGATATTAAAAACACTTACAATATGATTAACGTTGACGGAGACACTTCCACAAACGATATGGTTGTCGCTCTTTCAAACGGAGAGGCTAAAAATCCAATAATAGACAGAGAAGGAAATAATTATAAAATATTTTGCAAGGCTTTGAATATGGTTAATACTTATTTATGCAAGTCTATGGCAAAGGACGGAGAGGGCGCTACTAAACTTATAGAATGCGAAGCGATTAATTCAAAAGATATTGAAACAGCGAGAAAAATTTCAAAATCGGTTATATCTTCAAATTTACTGAAAGCCGCTATTTTCGGATGCGACATGAATTGGGGAAGAATAGCATGCGCGATAGGATACGCCGATTGCAAATTCGATATTAATAAAGTGGCGATAAATGTTTCTTCAAAATTTGGAAATATGAATGTTTTTGAAAAAGGCTACGGTTTGAAATTTGACGAAAAGAAGGCTCTGAAAATTCTTAAAGAAAAAGAAATTAAAATAACGGTAAATATGAACTCGGGAAAAAATAAAGCTACCGCTTGGGGTTGCGATTTAACTTACGATTATGTGAAGATAAACGGCTCTTATAGAAGTTAGATAGAAGTTAGAAATTGATTTTAAAAATTGATTAATAGGATTAAAAATGAACAATATTGATAATTTGGAAAATATTGAAATAAAAAATAAAGACAAGGCTTTTATTTTAAATCATGCTTTGCCTTATATTCAAAAATATAAAGATAAAACGGTAGTCGTAAAATACGGCGGAAGCGTCATGGAAAATCCCGAGCTTAAAAAAATGGTTATGCATAATGTCGCTTTGCTTTCCACTTTGGGAATTAAAGTTATAGTCGTTCATGGCGGCGGAAAGGACATAACCGAAATGCTTGGTAAAATCGGAAAAGAATCAAAATTTATAAACGGCTTGAGATATACCGATAAAGAAACGGCGGAAATAGTAAAAATGGTTCTTGCGGGAAAGGTTAATAAAGATTTGGTTTCGCTTCTTCAAAATTGTGGAGGAAAATCAATCGGAATATGCGGAATAGACGATTATATGTTTAAAGTAAAAAAATATGAAAACGAGGATTTGGGATTTGTCGGAGAAATAGAAGATATTGACACAAATTTAATCGAAACGATTATAAACGGAAAATATATACCGATAATTGCCACAGTCGGATGCGATAATTTTGGAAATATTTACAATATTAACGCCGATACGGCTGCGGCGAAAATAGCGGAAAAAGTAAAAGCCGAAACTCTTATATTTATGACGGATATGGCGGGACTTTTGAAAGATAAAGAAGACGAATCTACTTTGATAAGCAAAATCGAAGTTAACAGTATCGACAAATTAATCGACAGCGGAAGCGTTTCGGGAGGAATGATTCCAAAAGTTCAGCATTGCATAAA
>NZ_SJDU01000390.1 GCF_005518285.1 Brachyspira catarrhinii
ACTTGTCAGTATAGTATGTTTTAGAGTTTTTGTCAAGCTTTTTTGCAATTTTTTTAATCGCATGAAATTCTACAATAGCCTTAAACTTTCTATACAGCTTCAAATTCTCTATATATATTATAGCAAATTTAAAAAATTTGTCAACACTTTTTTTATTAAAAAGCGAATTTTTTAAAAAATTTTTTAAGGAAGGAATTGAAAAAGATAAACTTGCCGAACAAATTTCAATGGCAAAAGCAATGAAATCTAAAAATATGGACATTAACCTTATAAGCGAAATTACGGGATTAAGTATAAAAGAAGTGGAAAAACTTTAATTTATTACTTTATTTATCAAATTTATTAACCGATTATACAATAAAAGTATTGTCATCGTCATTGCGAGTGAGAACGAAGCAATCTACTTTGTATAAAGTTTCTTTAACTTTGGATTACTTCGTTTCACTCGTAATGACCGAGTTTTTTTCGTCATCTCCTCGCGGCGCACAGTGTGTGCGAACGGAGTGAAGCAATCCAAATTAATAAAAATTTCTTTTTTGTGTATTACTTTGGCTATAAATAGCCTCGTTCCCGAAAGTTGATAGTCGCTTATTTTCTGAAAAACAAAACTATTTTAAACAAAAAAACTGCCATAAATATAATCCAGCAAATTATCGAGCTATAAAAATATTTCATGTCGGGCGCAAATTCAAAAATTACTTCGCTCTCTCCAGCTTCCACAAAAACTCCTCTAAATAATAAATTTGCGTTTAATAATTCTCTTTCTTCTCCGTTTACTTTCACTTTCCAATTTGAATTATATCTTTCTTTTGAAATTAAAATTCCATCGTTTGGAGTTTTTACATTGAATGAAATTCTATTGTCGCTATTTTCTATAATTTCCACAAGGCTAACAAAATTAGTATTATTTAAATTATTATTAGAATAATTTATAATAACCGCTTCTTTTGACAAATTGAAATCGGACGCTTTTAGTCTGTTTAATCCATCGTTAAAATCTTTTGCCTCGTATATTTTGCCTACAAATTCGTATTTATTTCTATAATCTTTAAGTTCGTATAAAACCGCCGCCGAAAATTCATCTTGATATTCCGTTATCTTTTCAATATCGTTTGCTATTATAGACTGCTCCAAATATGTAGGACTCAATATATATCTTACGCCGAGCAAATCCATGAGTCTCGGTTGATAGCCGACATAATCGTTTATTCTAAAAGCTCCGAATGTTTCCGTTATATCTCTACTCAATCTGCTTGCCGCTGGAGGTTCGGTTAATGGAATTTTATAATAAGGCATCGTATGAGTAGTATATCTGTATAAATATGGAATCAAAATCGGCATTGTCGTTTCGTTATTATTTTCTTTTAAGATATGTTCCGTTATCGGAGTTTGATTATACATTTCGTTTATATTCGATTTGACTATAAACATATTTCCGCTTTGAGTCAAATCCAAAAATAAAATCGCCATAAAAATATAAGGCAGATATTTATAAAAAATATTTTCTTTATTCGCTACAATTATATAACCAAAAACTAAAACGCTTCCGATTATTAGAAATCCAATTTTTCCCGAATCGTAAACCGAAAACAATATAAAAGCCATTAGAGGAATTAAGGCTATATATCTTTCTTTTGCCGTTCCATCTTTTAACGAAATTGAATTTATGATTAAAAGCGTAGCGGTTGAAGATATTAGAGTCAATCTTATAAAAGACATAAATATATTTTTAGAAATCAACCGTGATTTTTCAGCCTGCCATTCGGGTAAAAAACTATCGTAAATAAAACTCTTTCCAAATATCGTTATAATCGTTAATACGAAAGAAGCGATTAAAATTATATACATTATTTTTTTGGCAATTTCTAAATATTTATAATCTTCTTCCAAATATTTTAATAAATTATTTTCTTTTTTTGTTTTCAAATCTATCGCCTTAAAAATATAATCCGCCGCAAAAGACGAAATTATAGCGAAAGGAATCGGGATGATTTCAATAAATTTATTCGGGTTTCTCGCGTCTCTAAAAATCGGAATTTG
>NZ_SJDU01000391.1 GCF_005518285.1 Brachyspira catarrhinii
TAGAATATGCGGACGCTAAAAAGAAGTTTGACGAAAGCTAAAATAATAGTAGCCGACATATTTGACGATAAATTGGAAGAAGCTAAAAAATTAGGCGCTCATTGTACCGTTAATGCCAAAAAAGAGAATATGATAGAAGTCGTAAGAAAATTATCTGACGGATATGGTCCTACCGTATCGATAGATGCAGCTGGTTTGGTTAGTTCTTTAGCGGACCTTGCGGAAGTAACTTGTAATGCGGGACGAGTTATAACTATGGCGTTTTTAGAAGAACCTTCTCAAGTTGCCATTTTTAAAATTACGGCTAAAGAACTTGATATTAGAGGTTCTAGGCTTCAAAATAATAAATTTGACGAGGTTATAAACGCCGTAAAAAATGGAGATATTGATATAAGCGGATTGGTATCTCATAAGATTCCTTTTGCGGATACTAAAAAAGCTTTTGATTTAATAGATTCTAAAGATTCCTCTATTAAAAAAGTCGCTTTAATTTTTGATTAAATTTATTTTTAGAGATTTTATAGGCTATAGAATGAAACTAAATATTAATAATCTCAATAATAAATCTTTTTGGGAAAACGCGAATATAGAAATTCCCAAATATGATATAAAAAAAGTTAGAGAAAATACGAAAGAAAATCCCGCTTGGATTCATTTCGGAGCGGGAAATATATTCAGAGGTTTTTTGGCGAGAATATCGGATAGTTTGCTAAACGATAATTTAATTGATAGAGGCGTCATAGCGGTTGACACTCATTCTACGGGAAAAACCGATGATTACGATATGCTTGAAAAAGTTTATAAGCCTTTCGATAATCTTACGCTTTTGGCTTTAATAAAAAATAACGGAGATATAGACAAAAAAGTTATAGGAAGTATAACCGATATTTTGCATGCCGATTTCGTCAATTATTACGAGTCTTTAAAAAAAATATTTATTTCAAATTCTCTTCAAATAGTGAGTTTCACCATAACCGAAAAAGGATATTCCATAAAAGATTTATCCGAAAAAGATTTAAATTTTGAAAACGATATTTCAAATATAATGGCTATGATAACTAAATTGCTTTTTGAAAGATATAAAAACGGCGCTTATCCCATTTCAATGTTAAGTATAGATAACTGCGCAAACAACGGAGACAAACTTAAAGAAGCGATTATAACTATAGCGGGCAAATGGTTAAAAAACGGTTTTGTGGAAGAAGGCTTTATAAAATATTTGGAAGATAAAAATAAAGTTTCTTTTCCTTTGAGTATGATTGACAAAATAACTCCTCGCCCTTCCGATATTATATCGGCAAAATTAAAAGAATTAGGTTTGGAAGGCTCGGAAACTTTTAAAGTGGGAAATAACATGACGGCTTTTTTTGTAAACGCGGAAGTTCCCGAGTATTTGGTAATAGAGGATAATTTTGCAAACGGACGCCCTCCTTTTGAAAGAGCGGGCGTTTTTATGACGGATAGAATAACCGTTCAAAATTCCGAAAGAATGAAAGTAACGGTTTGTTTGAATCCTCTTCATACCGCGTTGGCAATATTCGGTTGTCTATTTAATTATAATTATATATACGAGGAGATGAAAAATCCTCTCTTAAAAAAACTTATTGAAAAATTAGGCTATGACGAGGGAATGAAAGTTGTCGTAAATCCTAAAATCATAAATCCCGAAAATTTTATAAAAGAGGTTGTTGAAGAAAGATTTACGAATCCGTTTATTCCCGATTCGCCTCAAAGAATAGCTTGCGACACTTCCCAAAAAATCCCCGTTAGGTTCGGAGAAACTTTAAAATCATATATTGAAAAGAATTTGGATACTTCAAATTTGATAGCGATTCCGATTACCATAGCGGCTTGGCTCAGATATTTAACGGGTATAGACGATAACGGAAACGAAATGAATATAAGCCCCGACCCTATGCTTAAAGAATTGCAGTCGCATATATCGAAAATAAAATTTAAAGATATAGAGAGCGTTAAAAATAATTTACAACCTATACTTTCAAATAAAAATATTTTTTTAGTCGATTT
>NZ_SJDU01000392.1 GCF_005518285.1 Brachyspira catarrhinii
ATAATTTGGACGAAAATAAATTTAACGATATTGAAAAAAATTATATAGATAAAGTTTTGAAAATTAATTCTGCGGAAATGAAAAACGATTTTAAAAATGTTCCTTTTATATACGTTTCAATCATACTCGCTATGTTTTCCGAGAGAAAATATATTAAAGAAACGCTCGATTTAACGAAAGCGAAAAAATTTATAAAAGATATTGTGACTTCTTTTTCTTTAGGCGGAGAATCGAAAACTATAATTTCGGGAATAGCGGCGGACGAAGAGGAATTATATTTTAAGCAATTGGAAATGTCGAATAAAATAATCGAAGAGATAAATCGTTCGGGCAGAAGAATAATTAAAGAATTGGATTATTTCAATATAGATAAAGAAAAGACCAATAAAAATTTTGAGGCAAACGGTTATAATAGTATACTCAAATTTTACGGTTATATAAATACTTTTCCAAAAATAGAAGAACTTGAAAACGGAATAAAAGAATTTAAAGCGAAAGAGATAGTCAAAAATAATATAGAAAATATGGAAAGCGTTAAACGATATAATCGAAACGCGAGAGAATATAACGCCATATTGGATAGAGGAATTCCTAAACTCGCCATAAAAAACGAAAATAAAAATTTTGAAACCGATTATAAAAAAATTATTCCAAATCTTAAAAATGTGTTTAGAAACGAAGATGTATTTATGAAAGAAGCGATGGAATTTTTATCCTCGAAATATAATAACGAATTTATAAACGATTCTTGGACTATTTCTGGAAACGCGATTATCTGGACGGAAGCAAACGACAATATAAGTTTCGATATAAGAAAAAAAGTCAAACCTTCAAAAAACAGCATGAATTCGATTTATAAAATAGTTTATAGTAATGGAAACTCCGACAAATTTAGTTTGAATAGATATAATTTAAGAGCTTTGATTACTTCGATACTTGTAAACGGAGATTTGAATTTAAAAGAATTGAAAGAAACGGCTTCGAATAATTTTAAAACTAAAAAATCAAATTCCGCAGATACGAACGATTTGGCGAAAGATTTGAAAAATAAAATTCCAAGTTGGAACAGATATAATCAAGCCACTTTAATTTTTAAGACGGTTAGAAAATCTATAATAAAAGACATTCATCTTCACAATAGAGATAGCGTCGCGTTTTATAAAGAATTTATAAGAGTTTTATATTCTCTCAATAAAAAAGGAAATATTTATGACGATGCGATTGAAGTTATACATAAATACGGAATACAGGATGAAAATATTTCCAACGAAATAAGAGATTTACTTAAACATAATAATTTAAAAGATATGGCTTTGTCGTCCGCTGATATTTTGGTTAACTTTAATAAAGCTAATAAAAAAGAAAAAACCGAAAAACAATCCGTAGCTTCGTTTAAAACTTGGAGTAAATTCGCATTCTCTCCCGTAAACGAAAAAAATGAAAATATTTATAAACTGCTCGGTTGGAATAATATTAAAAATAATTTGAATCTGTCGGAAAATAATAGAGTCGATATATTTGAAGTATTATTTAATTACTTTAATAAAAATAATATGTCTCTTCCTCCTATAGTTTCTATATACAAAAATTTTATTAAAGATAACAAAATCGATTATTATACGGAAAAAGAAATAAGAAATATTATAGCCGAAGAAATGATACTTTACTTTATATATTCGGACTATTTAAAAAATATTATTTCTGACAATAAAAATTATTTCTATTTTGAAAGCGGTAAAGAAAATAATAAAAATTTGGAATTCGATTTGGTATGGAATTTGAATCCGAAAATTAAAATAAATATTAAAGATTATACAAAAAGAGATGTAAAGCAGGCTTTGGATTATATATTTGATTCTAATAGAATAAAAGAAGAAGGAAAAATTAACGGAAAAGAAGATTTGCAAAAATGTTTGGAAAGTTGTTTGACAAATTATAATATCGTAGTCCAACATAATACTTTGAAAAGCAAATGCCCTTAAATCCTCTTAGATTATGAAAAGAGATACT
>NZ_SJDU01000393.1 GCF_005518285.1 Brachyspira catarrhinii
GAAACCGCGTAATTCCATTTACCATAAAAACCGCGTAATTCCATTTATCATAACAATTGCAAAAAAGCCATTCCATTATCGGACTTGCAATATTGTATGGAATATTTCCGTATATGTCGAATTTTACTTCTTTTTTTATATTTTCAATATTAACGGTTAAAATATCTTTATGAATTATATTAATATTAGAATTATTGGAATATCTTTTTATTAAATGATTATATAAAGCTTTGTCGTATTCCACGATAGTTAAATTTTCTTTATAAATATTTATAAGAATTTCGCTCAAAGAACCGAGTCCGCCGCCAATTTCCAAACAATATTTTGAACGATTATTGACGACTATATTCGCTATATTATTTGCAATATTTCTGTCGCATAAAAAATTTTGTCCTCTGTTTTTATTTGGAAATATTGAATTTTCTTTTAAATAATTTTTTATTTCGTTTTTGGAATATAAATTATTTAACATTTTTTGGAATTCTTGAAATCTGCAAAAGAATTATCAATATAATAGCCAAACTCACGGCATAAACCAACGCTATATTAATTACTATATTTGAAAATTTTATTAAAACTGTCGCTATAAAATCGGTTAATATTCCGTATATCATAGTTAATGACAATGTTCCGATTATTCCAATAAATTTTGCGGTTAAATTAGCTCCTTCGTAATGTATTTCTTCTCTGAATTTAAAAGAATAATAAGCTATAATTACAAACAATAATAAATACAAAATCGGCGATATGGCTTTTTTGAATATAATTAAATTAATAGGTTCGTTAGAATATCCGAATTTTGGAAGTTCGTTTTTAAGTAAAATAAGTTTCGATAAACTTGCATAATCCAATATCATGTCCGTATAATTTTTAACGCTTTCAACGGCGCTCGAAGATATTGATATAGGAATTGTCGTTGAATCTGTGTCGCTGTAAATATAATCTTTTTTATTATTGTCAAACGGAGCTTTTAATATGATATTTTTTATATTGTTTGTGTTGGTATAAATCGTATTTGCCAATTTTCCGTATTTATAACTTTGCATATCGAGTATTTGGGAATTATCGTCAAGTTTAATAACTGAAACATCGAATATATATAAATTATTTTTAAAATATAAACCGTTTATTGAAGATAACATAGTATTTTTATCAAGCATTAAATTAAGCCCTTTATGTTTCGTAAGAGAATTATTTTCCAAATAACCCGCGTTATCTATAAAAACATTTCTTATTTCAGAGGCTTCTTCAATAAAGAAATCGTAATTATTTATAGCGTCCGTAATTATTGAATAATAATTTCTAACTTCCGTTATATTAGGAACTTCGGCATATAATGGCAATATTCCTTCGTAAGCTTCCCATAATCTTCCCTCTTCGTATAAAGTTATTATTTCCGCCAATTTTTTATAAGCGTATAATTCTTCGGTGGTATTGCCCGAATATTTTGGTTTGCTATTTTGCGCCATACTTATTCTATTTAAATAATATAAAGCCAAAGAATTGTATCTGTCTATAGTTAAAACCATGTCAAAATATCTATTAGCGGCGTTATAATCCGACATCGAAAAAGCTCTCGAACCCATTTGTATTAAATTATTTATGTTTTCCATCTCTTTTTTATTTTCTATTTCTTCCAATTCTTCTCTTTCTTTTTGGATACTTTTTAAAAGAAGAAGTATATTTCCGTTGTCGCCTTCGTAAAATAAAGATTTTCTTGCAAGATTATAAGCGTTGTCTAAATTTCCTTTTGATAGTTCTTCTCTGGCGTTTTCGTAAATTTTATTTTTTAATTCGAATTCGTATTGAAGAAAAACTTTATAATCTCTATTGGAGTTATGTTCTTTCAATCTATACGCCAACGCATCGAGCAAATAATAATCGTATAATGTATAAAATAAAACCGTTATTAAAATTGCCGTTATGGGAAAGGCTATTATTTTCGATAAATTATCGGTTTCTTCGTCCGAATAAGAACCTTTGAAAAATGCAAAGTAAACGCT
>NZ_SJDU01000394.1 GCF_005518285.1 Brachyspira catarrhinii
GAAAACTTTTTCGCCTCCCTTGTCGGTAAAGAAATACCGAACAAAATAATCGTTTAATGTATTGAATGGCTTTTTCATTTTAAGTATTTACCTTACTTTTATTTTAATATAATTATCTTATTTTTTCAAGTAAAATTAAGATATTATTTTTATTAATCTAATTTAATATTATTATAATCAAAATTTTCCTTCGCAACATGCGGGCAGACGCCAATAGTCATAGCTATTTTTATTATTTTAATCATAGCTCTATATTCTTCATCGCTTAAATTAAACATAGCGTCCGTATCCCATTCTAATATTTCGTTAAGCTCTTTCAATGCTTTTAATGTATTTTGATATTTACAATATCCCATATTTGTTTTCATTTTATTACTCCCGCTTTTTTATAATAATTTTAAATTCTTTTCCAATTCTATCTAAAGCCCAAGCTTTTCTATCAAAGCATTTTCCATAATAAAACGGTTTTGCATATCTAATTGTAGTGAATTCTATCCCTTTATTACCTCGAAAAAACATTATGATATAAGTTCCGTTTCGCAATTCATAAAAAGTCCCGTCTTCTTTTTCCGTATCTTTCATTAAAAATTCTCTATATTTTTCTCTATTCTCTTTATTTAAAATAAAATCTTCCACACCGATTAAAGTTGCAGAAGTTTGCCCTGCTAATTTTTTATAATTATACGAAAAATTAATTTCCATTTTTAATGCCTCTCTGGATTTATTTCTATTTGTATCTCTTGTATTTTTTGGTTTTTAATTTCTTTATCTATGTAATCGTAACATTCTTTTAATGTTTCAAATTCTTCTATGATATCCTCTTTATAATCTTTTCTAACTATAAGCACTCCGTATTTTTTTCTATTCATATTTTTTAGTTTAGTTAATTCTTGTTTTATATTAGCTCTTTCGTTTCTTAAGTCAAAAATTAACATTTCAACATCATTTATTCGTTGTCTTAAATTAGAAATTGTTATATCTTTATCTGCCACTTCTTTATCTATTCTCTTTAATTCTTCTTCCAACTTTTCGATTGATTTCATTTTAATCTCCTTTTTTTAATAATTTATCGCTATAAAAATTATAGCTACGATTATAATATTTATTATCGCTATAGCCATTTTATTACTCCGCTATCGCTTCAAAATTCTTTTTTTGTCTAATTTTTCGTCTAATATTTTTCATTCTTCGTCTATATTCTGATTGTATTTCAAAATAATTTTTTAAATCTTGTTCGGTAATTATAATAGTATGATTATTTACTTCGACTTTTACATTTTCAAATAAATCATAATTATCTTTATCCAATCCCGTTCTTTCCGTTAAAGCCTCGATTAATTGATTTTTCAAGATTTTTTCGTTTTTAATTTTCAATTCGTTATTCATTTTCTATTTTTAACCTTTTTTATTTTTTTTATGCCATGTATGGCATACAATTTTATACAAAGAGCGTCTTTTATATTTTCGCTTATGTATTTATTTAACCGTAATTTTTTCTCAAATATTTTTTCGATAATCTTACCGTCTTTATAAACTTCAGCTTTTATTAACATTTTTATTCTCCTTTATTTTTTATTATAGTATTTTTCTTGCTCTAATTCTTCTACTAATGCTAAAGCATCTCTTTTTATAATCTGTTTACAAGTTTTTATTTCATAAAGCAATTTAAAATCGTTAGTTTTTTCATACTCTTTTTCTAAAAACTTAAGTCTGTCTTTCATAATTTTCAGACTATCTATTCTATCTATTACAATAAGCATTTTTATATCCTTTCAATCGTTATTTTCTCGTCAAAATCTAATTTTTCGTTTTCTCTTTCAAGTATTTTTAATTGATTTAATATTTTCATTCTTATACTCATTTTAGACTTTTTATTAATTTTAACTAATATAAATGTTTTCTTTATATCGCTTATTTTTAATATTCTATTTTTGAAATGAAAAAAATTATTATATATACATTAAATCTTTCATGTTGCTCTTTATTCATTTATTTATCCTCT
>NZ_SJDU01000395.1 GCF_005518285.1 Brachyspira catarrhinii
CTTCTTCTATCGCGTTGCAAACTTCCAAACTCGACAAACTACCCTTAAAAGAATCTGGAATGATAATTATTTTTTTCATTTTTTATTTATCCTTAAAAATTAAAAAATTTTATTTAAAATATATTAAATAATATTAATTTTCATTGTTTATATGATACAATAAATTATATAAAAATTGTATAATTTATATAATGAAAATTGATAAAATTTTGATATACTTATTATTATAATTAAAAATCAAGGAGTTAATTATGCAAGGAACTTTATTAATCGTGGCTTTTATTATTTGTATTATTATTATGATATTAGCTATCTCAAAATTAAAAATTCATCCGTTTTTGTCTATTATGGGAGTTTCGCTACTTTTCTCGTTTATAGCGGGAATTCCTATAAAAACTATTCCGTCAATAATAGGAGCGGGATTTAGCGGAACATTTACGAGCATCGGTATAGTAATTATATTGGGAGCGTTAATCGGAACTATTTTGGAAAAAACGGGCGGCGCTTTGAAACTTTCCGATATGGTTATAAAAGTCGTAGGAAAGAAAAGACCCGAACTTGCAATGTTGATTATGGGATGGATAGTTTCAATACCAGTATTTTGCGATTCTGGTTTTGTAATTTTAAATCCAATTAGAAAAGCGTTGGCAAAAAGAACTATGGCTTCGAGCGTTGCCATATCAGTCGCGCTTTCCTGCGGTTTATTTATTTCGCATTGTTTCATACCTCCCACTCCAGGACCAATTGCAGCGGCAAATACTTTGGGAGTCGGCGACCATCTTTTAATGGTAATAGGAATGGGAGTTTTATGCTCGATATTGCCTTTGATAACGGGATATTTCTTTGCAAAATATATCGGTAAAAAAGTTAAATCTATAGACGAAATAGAAAGTAAAGATAATGTTAAGAGTTACGAGGAATTGGTAAAAAGTTATGGGAAATTGCCAAACGGTTTTTTAGCTATAGCTCCGATTATAATTCCTATTATTTTAATGGGATTAGCTTCGGCTGTAACTATGGCAAAAATGGAAGGAAGTTTTATAGAAATATTACAATTTTTAGGAACTCCAATAATCGCACTTGCGGTTGGACTTATTTTTGGAATAATAACATATTTCAGTCAAAAAAATAGCGTTGAAAATATAGACAGTTTTTACGATATAACTAACGACACTTTAAAAATCGTGGGACCTATATTATTTGTTACGGCGGCGGGCGGAGTATTGGGAAGAGTTATAGCTTCTTCAAGTTTGGTAGACTTTATAACCGAAAACGCCACATTGTTTCAAACTATAGGAATATTCTTCCCGTTTTTACTTGCGGCAATTTTGAAAACCGCTCAAGGTTCTTCAACGGTAGCATTAACCACAACGGCGGGAATAATAGCGCCTTTAATGGGAGCTTTAGGATTGGATACTCCGACTTTGGCTTCCCTAACTGTTATGGCAATCGGAGCGGGAGCTATGACTGTATCTCATGCAAACGACAGTTATTATTGGGTTGTGACGAATTTCGGAGAGATGAGAGCGCAAGACGGTTATAAAACTCAAACTTTAATGACCCTTATAATAGGAATAGCGGGAATAATAAATGTATTTTTGTTATCTTTGGTATTGAGATAAAATTATAAAATATAGTTAAAATCGTTAATATATATTTAAATTAGCATAATTTTTTAAGAATATTAAAAAACTAAAATAAAAAACGAACGAGGCAATCTATTTTATACGGATTGCTTCGTTTACGCTCGCAATGACGAAGTTTTTTAAATAATTATTTTTTAATATAATATACAATTAATTTATAAATTAAATTATAAATTGAGATTAAGGATTTTAATATATGATTTCTATCGATAGTCAAATAGCCAAAAAATTATTAAAAAAGATAATGGATAATACGAATTATGAAATCAATATTAATATCATAAACGAATACGGAGAGATAATTGCAAGCGGAGACAGTAAAAGAGTCGGGAAGACGCATGCGGGAGCTTT
>NZ_SJDU01000396.1 GCF_005518285.1 Brachyspira catarrhinii
TAATAAGAGTAATCCACATCCATTCTCCAAGGAGATATTCCCGTTCCATAATCGCTGTTTATAAATGAAATATCGTCTCCTTTAGTTACTATTGCCCATTGTCTCGGAGAACTCCATCTGCTCGCTCGTTTTATATTCAAATCTCTGAAACCTTTTGTTGTCGCTATTCCGTTGCCATCGGTTGTGGCTGTCGCTAAAATATTATTAAAATCGTCTCTTATTTCCACTCGAGCGTCCGCGATAGGATTTCCCGTTTTCAAATCGGTTACAAAAATCGTATTTGAATCGCCAGAGAATTTTCCCGTCACTCCCATTCCCGTAATTTGAATTTGCGAAGAAGTTTCATAATCGTCTTTATCGTAGCCGACTATAGTTTTAAAATTCAAAGCCAAAAGCCCGAATTTATTATTATTCATATAATTCGTTAAATATAAAGGAGTAGTAATATATCTGTTTCTTGGAACATTCGCTTCAAAAGTCGATTCCGCGTCATAACCCGATAATCTTCTATAACTATTCGTATAATTTCTGAACTCCGCGGATTCGTCATATCTGTAAACGCCGTTATTAAGAAATAAAAACGGAATTATATTGTCTTTATCTACATATCGGCTTCTAATCGTTATCGGATTCGGATTGATAACTTCGATTGGAAATTTTATTCCTTCGTAGGATTCCACAATTCCAATGCCCGAAGGAATAGAAACTCGCGGATTATAATCGGTGACATTCAAAATAATAGTTTCCTCTTTTCCCAAAGTCTGCCCGTAAATATCTTTAAGATTTTCGTTTATTTTTATCGTATATTGAATATTAGGATTAAATCTTAATCTATATAATGAAAAATCTTTTGAACTCCAATTATCGTCTTCCAAATCTTCTTCGGACGGAAGTTGTATTTGAGGAGTTATTTCAATATTTCTTATCAAATCCGCCCAATAAACTCTCGTGGAAAAAGGAATTTTCGGAGGCTCGGGCGAATAAGACGCGCTTACCGTTTGCTCTTTATGTTTTTCGCTTAAATAAAAATTATCATGTATATGGAAATGGAAACTATAATCTTCGGCGCTTCCCAAATCTCCGTCAATAGCCGCAAGTCCAGAATCTACATGAACGGCTACCGTTTCGTTTTTACCAAATTCTTCTTTAGGAGTTATTACCAAAACCTGCCTTAAATCGTATTCGTCTATTTCCCAACTTCTCAAATCGTTTGTTGTCGCGTATCTTATCTCGAAATCAAAATTCTTTCCGCTTTCGTTCGATAATTTAATTTTTTCCCTTGCGCTTTGCAAATAAATCGGCATATTATAATAAACGACTATATTGACATCGGTTGCCACATCCCACTGCTCGTTGTAAGGAGAACTTTTTACTCTTATCGGTCTTATAGTATTAAATTCCCAAGTATAATCGTTTTCCAAAATCTCTCCGCTAACTTCGCTTCTTATTCCTTTTTTCAAAGTAGCTTCAATTCTCGTATTATCTGGCAAAGTTTCGGACGGATAGAAAGCCAAAGTATTAACCGAAAGCCATCTGTAATAGCCTTTAATATCGATATTAAAAGAAAGATAATCGTTCGTTATTTCTTTTATAGTTTGAAGATTTACCATTTGCTGATTGAAAGAAACTGTTATTGCCTCGTAATTGTATCGACTTGTATTCTCGCCGATTGGAGAAGTTCTGTCGACTATTACGGCGCAAAATAAATCTTGTCCCGCAAATAAAAACATTAATAAACAAATAATTTTTGATATGATTTTTTTCATTTTTTTAATCCTTAAAGTGAATTTTATTTTAGTATTATAAGTATAAATAGGTTTTAAGTAAATATAAAAATTGAAATTAATTATACAATATTAATGACAAAATTTAATAAAATAAAAAAAGCTTGCCATAACTTTTCCCGTATCATTTCTGTAGGATTTTATACATATTAAAACCCCATGCATATCCGCATGAGGTTCGTAAAAATTATATTATATGAAAGAATGT
>NZ_SJDU01000397.1 GCF_005518285.1 Brachyspira catarrhinii
AAGATTTAGAATATTTTATTTCTCTGCTTGCATTAGAACTAAATTTTAAATTCATAGAAGAATTTAAAACATTACTTAAAAATTTAGGTATACGTGCACCGCTTACTTTTACTGCCATATCTAAATATCTTTCTAAACTAGAAACTACATGATCCAATTTAAATTCTTCTATTTCTATATTACCAGCTATCTTACCATGAAGCATATACTCATCAATTTTAGATTTTATTTGCATTAAAGCATATATATTAATATTTTCATCTTCTATCATTTTTTTAAAATCTTCTTTAGGTAGAGAATGTATTTCTGTTATATATTCCTTATAACTATCTACTTTTTTTTCTGTATGCTTTAATTTAGATATTATACTCTTATTTGCTCCTCCCCATATCTTTAATTTTCCTGCTATAAAATTAGATTCAGATGACATCTTTTTTTCTAATTCTTCTATATTTATCTTTTCTTCTTGAATAATAATTTCTATATACTTTGCTCCAATATTTTTAGATAAATGAGATAATAGATATTTAAAATCATTTTGATAACATTCATAATAAGTGTCTATTGGGTAATAAACATTATTAAATAATTTACTTTCAACTAAATATAAGAATTTATGATTTGAACTAGCTAAGTTTATTGGCTCCTTATATAATTCTTTTACATAATATTTATTGAGTATTTCTGCATCTTCATCTGGAGTATATATTTCTAAATCTCCAAAAATCTTTTTGCGTTCTGAATATTCATTTTCTATATCAAATTTAGTTTGACTATCAGCAACTATTAATATTTCCGAATTTTTCATAAAATATCCTTATTTATTAATAAAATAAAATATTATAAATACAATAACTATTGCTACTAATATTGATGTTAAAGTTTTTACACTGGTATTTGTTTTATATTTAGAATGAAGTTCTTGCCACTTTTCATAATCTAATCCCATTAATTTCAATGTTTTTTGCATTTCATCATTTGTAACTTCATTATTATAAATTATCAAAGCTGTTCTTCTTCTATTTGAAATATCTCTTTTTTCATGCTTCATATAACATAATGTATAACCATTCTTTACTTTTATAACACCTTCATCATCATTAATATTAAGTCTTGGAAGCATTTCATATAATTTATTTATTGCTTCATTTTCTTCTTTACCTTTAACTAATTTACCATTAATTACGGTGGTATGCTCAAAACCTTCTTCAGCACCCTGAATTGTAGCAATTATCATATTATTTCTCCTTTTAATCTAAAATAAAATTTATAATTTCATCTTGAGGACTTTCAGATAATTCAAATATCTTACATCTAACTCCTAAATCTTTTGATATTTTTTCTTCTATTTCTTTTTTATTATATAAATCGTTACCATGAGTCCCTATAGCAAAACATTTAATATTTTCATTTTCCAATGAAAACTTAACCATATTGTTTATTCCACGTTCTATATTTTTTCTTACCCTATTTTTTATTATATTATGAAGTATATTATTAGTAGGATTAAAATAACTAGAGTCAAAAATATAACATCTCATAGAATGAGGTATCTTCTTAGCTATATCAATAGTACATTTTTTTCTAGAATTATTACTTCCAGGTGTATTTATAAAATAATATTTTTTCTTTTTATCATTACCAATTTTTTTGGATTTTATAATTTCATACATCCAAGTTTCATCAGTACCTAATTTTTTACGATCTTTTATATTAAAAACTTTTCTAAAAAAACTTTTTACTCTGCTTTCTTTTACTGGTAAATCTTCAAACTTTAAACCTAATAATATTTTTATGAATGTATCTTTTCCAGCCCTGCTTTCACCAAAAACTAAAACAGTTCTATCTTTAAACATGCCATGTTTAATACGCTCGCATATTTCATTAATCTTTATCATGGCATCATGTAGTTTAGTAAACATATATATATCCTAATATTACTCAATTTAGTCAATTATACCTCACAAAAAACAAAAGTCAAGTATTTTTTAT
>NZ_SJDU01000398.1 GCF_005518285.1 Brachyspira catarrhinii
TTTGGTTCATATACCCATTTGAGACCGCAAATATCATGTCTTCGCTTATAAAGTTGACCTACAGCTTCCGCAACATAATCCATATGTGCGTAGGTATAAACTCTACGAGGAATTGTTAAGCGAATTGTCTCCAATTTTGGAACATGTTCTTCGCCTGTATTAGGGTCTCGTCCTGCAGAAATAATGCCTCTCTCCATAGTTCTAACACCAGAAAATTCGTATACGGCCGCCGCAAGCGCTTGAGCTGGAAAATCTTTTTCTTGGTCAAGATGGTCTAAAAAAGCCCTTGCATCTACAAATATTGCATGTCCACCGTATGGTTTAACCATTGGAACTCCCATGGCGTCAAGTTTTTCACCTAAATAGCGAACTTGGTTAACACGATAGCTAATATAATCGAAATCTACGGCTTCACGAAGACCAATTGACATAGCTTCCATATCACGACCTGCCATACCACCGTAAGACGGCATACCTTCAAATTGAACAACCATACCGCAGGCTTGAACATACAAATCTTCGTCGTTCATACATAAAAAACCACCTATATTTGTTAAGCAGTCCTTTTTACCAGACATTGTGCAACCATCTCCATAAGAAAACATTTCATGAACTATCTCTTTAATTGTCTTGTTTTCGTAACCTTTTTCTCGCATCTTAATGAAATAAGCATTTTCAACGCAACGAGTAGCATCGAACATTACCTTAATACCATAATTGTGTGCGAGTTTAGAAACAGCTTTTATATTTTCCATCGAAACTGGTTGACCGCCTGCCAGATTTACAGTAACGGCAAGGCATATATATGGAATTTTGTCCGCTCCAACCTCATCTATAAGAGCTTGAAATTTCTTTAAGTCAACATTACCTTTAAATGGGAGTTCTATTTTCGGGTCATGCGCTTCATCAATTACAACATCTCTAAAAGTTGCCCCGTTTCTTTCTTGATGGAAACGAGTAGTTGTAAAATACATGTTACCAGGAACATAGTCGCCTGGTTTAATTGTTAGCGAAGAAAGTATATTTTCTGCGCCTCTACCTTGATGTGTTGGCACTACGTATTTGAATCCAAATAGTTCGCGCACGGTTTCTTCAAGGTGATAAAAGTTTCTTGAACCGCCGTAAGCTTCATCACCCAGCATTAAGCCCGCCCATTGCTGGTCGCTCATAGCGTTTGTGCCAGAGTCTGTAAGCAAGTCAATAAAACATTCTTCAGATTTTACTAGGAATGTATTATACCCAGCAACCTTAATCGCTTTTTGACGCTCTTCTTTGTTTAAATTGCCCATATGTTCAACCATCTTGATTTTGAATGGTTCTGGAGCAAAATTCATCATGTCCATAAGGACCTCCTACTAATTATAATAATTTATTTAAATCTAAAACACATAGTTTTAAATTTTTACCAAAAATTAAATTCAGTAATTACTAAATCGCTGTATAAAATTAATTTGTAACTACATTTTTCTATTTTAATTCTTACCTTTTCCCAATAAATTTCTCCTTATAATCTTTTAACGCATCGCTAACTTGACCTATAAGAGGCACTATTACCAACATATTGAATAATGTCATAAGCGCAATACCTAAATCGCCAAGCATCCAAACAAACTCATATGCTGCAATTCCACCAATAAAAAGCATAGCTAATGCAAAAATTTTATAAGCAGTTTGAGCTTTAAAAGTATCTCCCCACAAAAAAGCCACATTACAACGAGCATAATAAAGAATTCCTAAAAAAGTTGAAAAACTAAATAGGAATAGAATAATGGCTATAAATATACCTCCAAATTTACCTACATGATATTCCATAGCAATTTGAAGTAAATCCATTCCTTGATTATCTGCAAGAAGAGTTTTTGGTGTGAGTAGAACAACAAAAGCCGTGCAACTGCAAATTACAATCGTATCAATATAAACGCCTAAAGCCTGAATCAAACCTTGTTGAACTGGATGCTCTACATCTGCAGAGGCTCCAGC
>NZ_SJDU01000004.1 GCF_005518285.1 Brachyspira catarrhinii
ACGGGAATATTATAGTTTTTGGAATATTCTTTTATAAACGATAAAGCCTCTTTTGTTCGGTTATTGTCGAAAGTTATAAAAGGGTCGTCAAGCATTATCAATCTTCCTGCTTGATGAATTTTTGTAAGTATTGAAAGACGCATCGCTATATAAACGGCGTCCTTTGTTGCGGAAGATAGAAGTTCGACATTTCGCATTTCATTTTGTTTATCGGCGACAACGATTTTATCTTTATCGAAACCAGACATTATTATTCCCTCGTCCGATAATTTTTTCCCCGTAATGTGATTGTATAAAACTTTTGCATCTTTTGAAAGCGACTGAAATATATTATCGTTTTTTTTATTTATGCTAAAAAGCATCTCTTCCAAAAGTTTCAAAGCCTTTCTTCTTTTATTCAAATTAATTATTTCCTCTTTTATTCGAGCTAACTTGCTTTCAAAGTTTATTATCTCGGCATGAATATTATCGGAGTTATTGAGTTCGCCTTCGATATACGAAATATTATTTTTTATTTTATTTATCTCTTCTTTCAAAATATTTATTTCCGCTTCCAAATCTTTCAAATCGTTTTCTATTTTTTTTATTTCCATTTCGTTATAATCGTTTGGATTAACTCCTTTATCGTCAAGTTCTTTCAAAATTCTTACGCAATCCGTTTCGAGCAAATCTATATTTTGAAATCCGAGCCTTTTTGCTTCGGCAATTAATTTTTTATAATTTTCTTCCGCTTCTTTCAATAATAAATCGTAATTATATTTTATCTCGTAATATTCTTCTTTATTTTTCACTTTTAATTTGTCGAAAAGTCGAGCGAGCGCATTATTTTCATTTTCAAATTCTTTTAAATTATTTTCAAGTTCAAGATTATAATTTTTAGTTTCTTCATCATTATTTTCTTGCATCATAATTTCAATTTTGGCAAGTTCTTTATTTAATATATCTTTCAAAATTAAAATATCCGTTTCTTCAATATTTAATTCGGGTAAACTTTCCAATATATCTTTTACAAATTTAGAATTTTTATTTTCGTTTATTAAACATCCTTTAATAAACATAAAAGGAATTGCTGGAAGAATAATAAGAAGCCATAATGGATTTTTAAAATATAAAGCGAGCAAAGAAGAGATAAAAGCGATTATAATAAAAAATATTATTTTTGGAATTTTTTTATTTTTTTGAATCGACTCTTCGATTTTATTTAAATTTTTTAAAGCGTTTTCTATTCTTATTTTTACGCTTTCGCAATCGGTTTTTCTTTTTTCTTTTTCGTCCGCCGATTTTTTCAAAGCTTCAATTTTTCCGTTTAGATACGACATATTTGTTTTTAATTCTTCAATTTTTTTCGTTCTGCCGTTTATTTCGTTGGAATAATCGTTTTTAAAAATTATATTCTTGCCTAAAAAATCGTCCGCTTTATTGAAATTGTTTATTTGTTTGAGTAGATTGAGTTTTATAATTTTTGTTTCCGATTCTTTTTTCGATTTCATTAAAGAATATAATTTTTTTTGTTCTTCGATTTTTTCTTTTAAAATATTTTCATGCAAAAATAAATTTTCTTTCAATTCTTTTAAATTATCTTTTTTATTAACCGAATTTTTTATTCTATTGTATAAATTATTTAATGTTTTATCAATTTCATTTTTTTCGTTCGCCAAAATATTTAATTTATAATGAATAGAATTTTGAGCTTTCCCCGAATATTCCGCTTTTATTTCCGAAACCATTTTCCCGATGTCGATATCCGAAGAAAATAATTTTTTCTTTATTTCGCTTTCCCAATCTTTGGAATCTTTTTTGCTATCCGACATTTCAAAAATTATTTCGCTCTGCCTTATCGCGTATAAATTATTGTAAGATTGAGGATGAAGTTTTAAATTGTCGGGGATTTTTGGCTCTGAAGAAATATCAATATCGTTTCCGTATCTTAATTTTATTTGTTTTGAAAACGCGCTTACTCTTTTATTTTCCGAAAATAACAACATAAGAGAATCGAATATTGTCGTTTTTCCTGATTCGTTTTCTCCGTAAAATAAAGTAATTCCGTCCGATATTTTAAAAGATTGATTTTTAAATTTTCCGAATTTATTTAATTTTAAAATCATATTTTCCAACTTAATTTATTATTTTTTATTTCTTACTTATTATTTTGTAATGCCAAAGAAATCTTTTCAATTCCGATTCTTTTTGCAAGTTCGACAATTTCCAAATCTTCTTCGTTATTGTTTTTAAATTCAAATTCGTTCGCAATATTCAAAAATTCTTTTATTATATTTTCATTTAAAGCGTTTTCAAGAAAAAATAAATTAGAGCTTTTTATATTTATCTCACGGACAAATTCCAAATATTTATTTATAATTTCTTTCTTTTTAATTTCAAGCTGAATCTCGTCTTCTATTATTCCGTAAATATTTATGTCGATTATATCTTTATTGCTCCAATCTTTAGATATAATTTCAATTTTAGATTCCATTTCGCTTACATTCAAATTATAAACTCTATATTCTCCAGCGGATTTCAAATCTATATATTTTTTAGTTATAGAATTATCGTCTATATTGAGAGCCAAACATTTTCTAATTCCCATTTCCGATTTGCTTTTTCTCCAAACTCTTACCGAACCAGAATATATTATATTTATATTTTCAATATTTATTTCCATTTGTTTGTGAATATGTCCTATGACGGCAAGATTGGGATTTACTTTTTTAATTATTTCAATCGGTATGAAAGCGGATTCTTCGTTTTCTTCAATCGCCCATAAAGTTCCTTCGACAATTCCATGCCCAAAAAATATTCTGTTTTTTTCTTTTAAACTTTCAATTTCTTTTATAAAATCACTACCTAAATTATAATTTTCATTGTAAGCGACTGCGACTATATCCAAATTTTCTATATTGATAAAATCTGTTTCTTCTATTATTTTTATATTATCTGCGAATTTTAATTTGCTTAAAGCTATTCCGCCAGATTTTAAATATTCATGATTCCCTTTGAGCAAGTAAATATTTTTATCATAGATTTCGGACTTTTTTGAAAATTCTTCTTTAAGTTTTTCAGCATCCTCGAATGTATTGAAAGTATCTCCGAGCAAAAATAAAGCGTCATAATTTTTAGCGTTTTCTAAAATTTCTTCAAACACAGAAAAAGAATAAGATTTTTCAGATTCGCTTAAATGCAAATCCGAAGCTATTAATATTTTCGGCATAATAAAATTTCTCTAATTATTTTTATTTTATTCAAAAAATTTTTTATTAATCAATTTATTTAAAAAAATTTAACGACTGTATTTTTGTATTATAAAGTAAATATAATAATTAATCAATAGATTTTAATTGAAATATGATTTATAATATTTTTAATTTAATTTTAATTAGTTTTTAAGAGGTTTATTAATGAACGATTTAGTAAAAAAATATATCGAATATGCCAAAGAAAAATCGAACGCGGACGAAGTTTTAAATAAAAAATTAATCTCTAAAAACGAAAACTTTTTAAAATTAAAAGAATATTCAAAAAATAATCATAATCATGAAGAAGAATTTGAAATTTGCAAAGAACTTTCATTAGAATTAGAAAACATGGATATTTTAAAATCCTATAGCGCCGCTAATTTTATCGCCCACTCTTTTTATCATACAGACAAAATTGACGAAGAGATTGGAAAAAGAATAATAGATTTATTTTATAAGAATATAGATTATGCCTGCAGATTTATCGAAAATGTTTCCCAATTTTATAATGTGGACGAAGACGAATTAAACGAAAACGATTTTGCCAATTTGAATTTGGAAATAATGTATAGACTCGATTATAAACCATTGGAAGCGTTTTTGGGAATCGATATGATGGTAGCTCCGATAATGACTATTGCCTGCGGAAGTCGTCCATTAAGAAAGTATTTTAAAAGTTTAGAGCCTGTCGAATATATAGAATATTTGGAGAATTATAATAAGGGTTTGGGTTATTTGCATGTCGCCGCCGAAGCCTGCAATATTACAAAGATATTAATTTTATCTCCAAAAGTCGAGCGAGGATTTTTTATCGAAACCGCCGATATAAGCAACTGTTATTATCTTATAACTTTAATGGAAGCGGAATTATATAAAAAAGATTTATTAAAAAGATACGGAATTGACGGATACGAATTTAACGAAACGATTTATAATATCGCTACGGGAAAAGAATACCCGAAAGAATTTATTGAAACTCAAGCGCATCAGCAATACTACACGATATACGCTTTAGATATAGACGGAAAATACAAAATAGAAGATGAAAACGGCGAACTCGATTTGAATAATATAATTTACGGAGATATGGGACCAGAAGAAATTCCAAAAGATATTGAAAACACGCGTATAATTATTATGGATAGCGATGGGATGTGGAATAAAGCTATTAAATGGGATGCGAGTTATTTTACTAAATTGCATCCAAAACTTAATCCTTATCTTAAAATTTTGAATGAAATTTCTGACGAAGAATATAAAGATTGGATTAATAAAATAAAAGCTTATAATTCCAAATAAAAAATTACGGAGTTTTTATAAATGCAAATAGATTCAAAAACAATATTAACGGGATTATTCGCTTCGCCTTCCTTTCATAGCATATCTCCGATAATTCACAATAACGCTTTTGAAAAGTTGCGACTAAATTACGCATATTTGTCTTTTGAAGTGAATAAAGATAATTTAAAAGACGCGGTGCAATCTATAAAAACTCTCAATATGCGCGGAGTCAATCTTTCTATGCCGAATAAAAAAGAGGTTATTCAATATTTGGACGAAATCTCCGAAACCGCAAAACTCTCTCAAAGCGTAAATACTATAGTAAACGATAATGGAATTTTAAAAGGCTGCAGCACGGACGGTAAAGGTTTTTTCAAATCATTGGAAGAAGAAAAAATATTTATAAAAGATAAAAACATTACAATTTTAGGGACGGGCGGCGCTTCTATTGCGATAATTTCGCAAGCGGTATTTGAGGGAATTAAAAATATATTCGTATTCAAAAGAGATAAAAATTGGGAAGAGCAAAAAAAAATACTGGATAATATTGCAAGCAAAACTAATTGCAATATAGAATTAAATTCTTTGGAAGATAAAAATATTTTGAAAAGAAAAGTTGAAGAAAGCGATTTGCTCATAAACGCGACAAGCGTTGGAATGAAAGAAGATTTTTCATTGATTGAAGATAAAAGTTTTTTCAGAAAAGATTTGATAGTAAGCGACATTATTTATAATCCGTCAAAAACAAAATTGCTTCAAATTGCGGAAAAAGAAGGATGCAAAATTATAAACGGAATCGGAATGCTTTTATATCAGGGAGCTTTGTCTTTCGAGCTTTGGACTAATAAAAAAATACCCGTTGATTATATTAAAGAAATTATATTTAATTATTTTAAATAAATTTGATTTAAATAATTTGGTAAAGGTTATAAGATGGAAAATATTATAAAAATTAAAAATATCAAACTTGGAAACGGCGCTCCGAAAATATGCGTTCCCGTTATTGAAAAAACCGAAAAAGAAATTATTAAATATATAAAATATATAAACAAATTGCCAATCGACATTATAGAATTTCGAGCGGATTTTTATTTGGAAGATATTATTGAAAACGATGAAAAAAATATAAACGACAATATAATAGATTTATCAAAAGATATAAAAAAAATAACGAATAAACCAATATTATTTACATTGCGAAGCGATAAGGAAGGCGGAAAAATAAAAAATAATTCTTACGACAAAATAATAAATATTTATAAAGAGGTTATAGAAAATAAATGTTTCGATTTAATCGATTTGGAAATTTTAAGTTTAAAAGAAAAAGATATAAAAAATTTAATAAAACTTTCAAAAGAAAAAAATATAAAAACTATATTGTCGAATCATAATTTTAATAAAACTCCTTCAAAAAAATATATAATTTCGCTAATAAATAAAATGATAAAATTAAAATGCGATATTGTGAAAGTGGCTTATATGCCGAAAAATAAAAAAGATGCAATAGTTTTGCTTGACGCTATAACCGAAATAAAAGATTTTCCGATAATCGCGATATCGATGGGAAAACTTGGAATTATAACAAGAATATTCGGCTCGGTAATGACATTTGCATCGGCTAAATCTTCTTCGGCTCCAGGACAACTCGAAGCTATGAAATTAAAATACATATTGGATAATATTTACGATAATTTTATTTAAATTTATCATTTTATTATATTGATAAAAATATATTTCCCTATTATAATTAATAATATATTTTCCGATTATATATAATATATATTCTAAAAATATAAATAAAATATTTTGCGAGGTGTAAAATGAAAAATATAGCGTTAATTTTATCGGTTATTTTTGCCGTAGTTGTGGCATGCGAAACCACTCCAAAGAAAACTACTCCAGAACAAAGCGCGGGATTAAAACTTCCAAACGGAGTAAGCGTTAGGGAAACCCCAAGGGGAAGCGTTCTAAATTTATCTAACGGAAGAGAAGTGAAATTCAGATTCGACAGAAGTATAGAAATTGGAAGTTATGAAGACGCTTATAATTTGGTTTATCAAATAATCAACGATAATCCGAGTATAAGAATAATGGTGGAAGGAAATTCGAGTAAAGAAGGAAGCGCTCAATATAATTATAATTTATCTCAAAGAAGAGCGGATAAAAGTTATAATTATTTGATAAGATTGGGCGCTCAAAACAGCAAATTATTGAAAAACGCTTTCGGAGAAGCTTTGCCAGAATATCCAGAATTGGAAAACAACAGAAGAAGCGAATTCATAATTATAATGAACGAAGACGATTTGAAAAAATATAACGATTTCGCTAAAACTCTCGATGTTAATAAAGAAACCGAATAACTTTCAGTATAAATAAAAAATTAAATAAGGATTTAGGTTAAACTTTATGAAAAAATTTTTACTAATTTTTATTTTAATAATTCCTTTGATATTTGTAATTTCATGCAAAAGCACTCAAACCGCAGTTGTGGAAGAGCCCGAACCTGCTCCTCCGCCACCGCCTGTAGAGGAAGTTGTCGATGAATACCCCCCAGTAGTTGTAGCCGAAGAACCAACGCCAGATACGAATAGAAACGAATTAATTTTTCCAGCGGGAATTTCTATAAGAGAAACCGAAAGAGGAAAAATACTCGTGGTCGATACAAGAGCTATATACGATTTTGCTTCGACTAATATGCCTGCGAATGTTCCCGTTTCATTTGGACAGGTTATAGAGTTCATGAATATGAATGAAAATGTCACTATAATAATAGAAGGGCATACGAGCAATATGGGCATAGCTTATCCTTATAACTATAATCTATCGGTTGAAAGGGCAAGAAACGCTAAAATATATCTGGTTAATAGCGGAATTGCTGAAAACAGACTTATGGAAAGCCCTTTGGGAGAATCCCTTCCCGAATATCCTAATCAAGATGATTTGAGAAGAAACGAATTTGTAGTTATAACGAGCGATGAAGATTTGCAAGTTTATAGCGATTTTGTATTAGGATTGGATATGAGAAAAGAAACTACATACATGGGAAATTAATTTTATTTACGAATTAAACCTCATGTAAAATTTTTAGCAAACGAAAATTACATGAGGTTTTTTATTGTCAATATAACGCTTAAAAAATTATGATTTTAGAGATTTTTAATGAACTTCAAATTTTATTATCCGATTTAGTTTTTTCGGGGGCGGATAATATAGACGATGATTTTATAGAAAAAATAAATTTAATAGAAAAAAAATTAAATAAATTTGAAATGAACTTTGCAAAAAATTTGATTGAAGATTTAATCATTTCTTTAAAAGAATATAAAAAAAATAAAGATATAAAAAAAGTTTCTAAAAATATTTCTAAATTGGAATTTTATTTAAGTTATGCTTTATTCAATCTTTCAGATTAATAATTAATTAGTCATTGCGAGATTTAAAAAATACTCGCAACGACAATAAATTATTTATTATTGTATCAAATTCACTCTCACGGAATCCGAAGGTAATTGAGAAGCGTCCCCAACATCCGTATCGTTCAAAACTTTTATACTTCCGTCAACCAATTTTTGATAAATATTATCGTAATCTTCTTGACTGAATTGCATGAATCTTGAGGTTTCCATTGGAAGTCCGATTCCATGAACTTTAGCGTCCAAAACCACAGACTGCCCGCCTGGAAAATTGCCTTTATAAAATTCGTCTATCGCATTATAAACGGACTCGCCAATCATTTTCATCGCCGAAGTTATAACGGAAGAAGATTCTCCGCTTTGGTCTACATCGACTCCGATTACCAAACCGTTATTTTGTTCCGCAGCCGCCATTACGGAATTTCCCGCTCCGCCGCCAGCGACAAATATAACTTGAACTCCGTTTCTATACCAAGAAGCGGCTTTGGTTTGAATTTCTGGACTCGGATTGAAACCGCCGAGATAATTATAATCTACTTTAGCATTTCTTATTCCCAATTCTTTAGCCGCATAATTTACGCCTTGAACGAATCCATAACCGAATCGAACTACCGCTGGAACCGCCATTCCGCCCATAAATCCCAGATTAGTATATCCGTCTTTAACCGCTCCATAGCCCGCTAAAAATCCCGCTTGTTCTTCCGCATAGAAAACCGAATAAACATTTTTTTCTATTCTAAAGTCCGTGTAAGTGCCGTCTTGAGGGCTTCCGTCCAAAAGAACAAAATTAACTTCGGGATGAGTATCTTGAGCTTTGTATATCGCTGGCTCGAATAAAAATCCCGGAGTTACCACTATTTTCGCTCCCGCCGCAACCGCCAAATCTATCGAGTCGATATAGGCGTCCGTAGTTTTTTCGGTAGGCTGATAATATTTATGCGTTATTCCTTTTTCGTCCGCATACCGTTTCAAACCTTCCCAAGAACCCTGATTAAAAGACCTGTCGTCAATAGTGCCGACATCGGTTATCAAGGCAAGCTCATAACCTTTTTTGTTGTCCTCACATGATAAAGAAAGTATCGATACAGTCAATATCATTACGATTAACGCTAAAAAATTTTTCATGTTTTTTCTCCTCGCCAATATTATGGCATTTTTTATTTTTTATCTAAATTAATCGGTAAAAATTAATTTATAAACTAACTTAAGAAAAAATAATATCATTGTATTAAATTTACTCTCACTATATCCAACGGCAATTTATTTACATCTTTTGCGTCCGTATCTTTCAAAACCTTTATACTTCCGTCAACCAATTTTTGATAAATATTATCGTAGTCTTCTTGAGTAAATTTTGTAAATCTTGAGGTTTCCATTGGAAGTCCTATTCCATTAACTTTTGCGTCCAAAATCACCGATTGCCCGCCTGGAAAATTACCGTTATAAAAATCATCTATCGCGTTGTAAACGGATTCGCCAATCATTTTCATTGCCGAAGTTATAACCGTAGGAGAATCTCCGCTTTGGTCTACATCGACTCCGATTACCAAACCGTTATTTTGTTCCGCCGCAGCCATTACCGAATTAGCCGCAGCTCCAGCAGGCGCAAATATAACTTGAACTCCGTTTATAAACCAAGAAGCCGCAGTAGTTTGAACTTCTGGAGTAGGGTCGTAAACTCCTATATATGTATAATCCACTTTAATACCGCCCGCTCTCATACCCAATTCTTTAGCCGCATAATTAGCTCCTTGGACGAATCCATAACAGAATCTTATAACCGCAGGTTCCGCCATCCCGCCCATAACTCCCAAATTAGTGTATCCTTCTTTAACTATTCCGTAGCCCGCTAAAAATCCCGCTTCTTCTTCGGCGTATAAAACCGAATAAACATTTTTTTCTATTCTAAAATCCGTATAAGTTCCGTCTTGAGGAGTGCCGTCTAAAATAACAAAATTAACTTCGGGGTATTCGTCTTGCACTTTATATATTGCGGGTTCAAATAAATAACCCGGAGTTACTACTAATTTTGCTCCCGCCGAAACCGCCAATAATATTGAATCGATTTTAGAATCCGTATCTTTCGCCGTAGGTTTATAATATTTATAAGTTATGCCTTTTTCTTCGGCATACTTTTTCAAACCTTCCCAAGAGCCTTGATTAAAAGATTTGTCGTCTATGGTTCCCATATCCGTTATCAAGGCAAGCTCATAACCTTTTTTGTTGTCTGCGCATGATATTGAAAGTATAGATACAATCAATATCATTACGACTAACGCTGAAAAATTTTTCATGTTTTTCTCCTCGCCAATATTATGGCATTTTTTATTTATTTATAATTAATCAATAAAAATTAATTAATTCGTAAAATTAGCATTATCTTTTTTTATAAGGACTTTTATAGATTCAATAACCAAATCTATAGCCTCTTCTCCCGTATAATCTTTTTTATCGTTTATATTATTTTTTACTCTCTCCTGATTATGAAGAACGAGCATAGCCGCTCCCGTCCGAACATTTTTAGAAGAACCTATGGCAAATAAAGTGGCGGATTCCATCTCCGAAGCCAAAGCTCCAGCCTTTATATAAGAATCCCATTTATATAATAATTCTTTATCCACAGCCATACTGTCTGGAGCATGTTGGGAATAGAAAGCGTCTTTGCATTGCACTATTCCAACATGAGATTTATTTTTTATATTTTTACTCGCTTCAATCATAGCTTCCAAAATTTCTATATTTGGAATGCATGGAAATTCTTTTGGAATATAATTATCCATAGTCCCGCCCAATTTTATAGCGCCGTTTACTATCACTATATCGCCGGGCAAAACATCCATATTCATTCCTCCGCAAGTTCCGACTCTTATGAATGTGTCCGCTCCCACTTTAATCAATTCTTCCAAAGCTATTGCGGTAGAAGGTCCTCCAATTCCATGCGAAGTTGCCGAAACTTTTACTCCGTCAATATATCCCGTCCAAGTCGCATATTCTCTAAAATCTGCAATCAATTTTGGACTATCGAATCTTTTTGCAATTTTTTCGCATCTTTTCGGGTCGCCAGGCATTATGACATATCTTCCAACATCGCCTTTTTTCAATTTGAGATGATGAACGAGATTTTCATTTTCTTCATAATAGGCTTTCGGATATTCAAACATAATAATTCCTTTTCAAACTTCAACTTTTCTTATCCAATATAACTATAGATTCCAACGCCGTTAATATCATATTTTCTATATCGCTCGAATAATTCAAATGAGTTCCGAGTCTTTCAATCATAGTATTTTCGACTATATGCATAATCGCTCCCGCTCGCACTTTTCTAAGCTCGGCGCATGAAAATAAAGCGGCGCATTCCATTTCGGATGCAATCGCTCCGCATAAAGTGTAGTATTTCAAATTATTTTCAAATTTTTCTCTAAAAAAAGAATTTTGAGGCTCTGTCTCTCCGTAAAAACAATCTTTGCTGTGAACGACTCCTATATGATAATTATAATTTTTTTCTTTAGCCGCGTCTCGTAATGCAAAAATTATGTCGGTATTTGCAATCGCTGGATATTCGAACGGAATATATTCTTTTGAAGTTCCTTCGTCTTTTATAGCCGCTTGAGCTATAGCCAAATCGCCAGATTGAACTTTTAAACTTAATCCTCCCGCAGTGCCAACCCTGATAAAAGTGTCCGCTCCGATTTTTATCAATTCTTCCATCGCAATCGAGGCGGAAGGTCCTCCAATTCCAGTGGAAGTGATTGAAACGGGAATATTTTTATATTTGCCCGTAACCGTAACATATTCTCTATAATCCGCTTTCAAAACCGCATCGTCTAAATATTTTGCTATGAAACCGACTCTTTTTGGGTCGCCTGGCAAAAGGACATATCTTGCGACATCGCCTTTTTTTAATTTGATATGATATTGAAGAAGTCCCTTTTTATCCGATTCCTTATCATAAAATGCACCTTTATATTTAGCTTCCATAAAAATTTAAATTCCTATTTATGATTAACTTTCTTTCATTAATTATCTTTAGCGGATTTCATTATTGCAATTCCGCTGCTCGTTCCCAATCTGTTAGCTCCAGCGTTTATCATTTTTATAGCGTCTTCGTAGGTTTTTATTCCGCCAGAAGCTTTGACTCCCATTTTATCGCCAACCGTTTTTCGCATAAGCTCGATATCATGCTCGGTAGCTCCGCCCGTAGAAAATCCTGTTGAAGTTTTTACAAAATCAGCTCCATATTCTTTCGCTATTTTACAAGCCAATATTTTTTCTTTATCGTCTAAAAGGCAAGTTTCAATTATTACTTTAAGAACGGACGCTTTGCAAGCTTCTCGAACTTTTTTTATATCTCTTTCAAACAAATCTATCTTACCGCTTTTTAAGAGTCCGATATTTATAACCATATCTATTTCTTCCGCTCCGCTATCTACCGCAAATTTAGCCTCGTAAGCCTTTGCTTCTTTTATCATAGCGCCTAAAGGAAATCCTACAACCGAACAGACTTTAACATCCGAGTGGAGTAAAAAATTATAAGCGACATTGACATAAGCGGAATTCACGCAAACGGAATAAAAATTATATTCTTTCGCTTCGATGCATAATCTTCTTATATCGTCTATTGAAGCTTCTGGTTTTAAGATTGTGTGGTCTATTAATCGATTTATATTTTGCATTTTATACCTCTGATAATAATATTATATAAAAGATTATATTATTGTCAAATTAAATCTTAATATTTTATGATTTTTTATATTGACTTAATAAAAAACAGAACCCCGCATAATTGGAGTTCCGTTTTATATTTAACTTAAATAAAATTTTTTAATAGTTTACTTTACTTTTTTATAATATAAATCTATAGTTATATTCTCCTTTAGCTCGTAAGGTTGTATAGGATATCCTTTCTGTGAACCTATAAAAAAAGGAGAATAACCTGTTGGGTATTGGAATTTACCATTATTTACAGAATATTTTTCAACTTCAATAGGTTCTTCATCACCTGCGTTAACTCGCTTTAAAATTTCCATTTGTATTTGTTCATCTTCATTAAAAGAATAATGTTTGGAATTTTCTCCAGAACTAACGCCATAATCTCTTTCCTCTTTATTATTAATTTTTAAACTATTAAATAAATCGCCTGGGTAATATCTATAAGAAACTGTAGACGGTAAATGCCAAATAATTTTAAGTATAAGATTTGTTTTTCGTTTGCGATGCGTTATAATTATATGTTTATCTTCATAATTTGGATTGTCTATTACAAACCCGATTTTATAATCACTTGTAATACCATTTACAATTATTTTATCAGCTCTATATTGACTATTGATTGCAGGATAACCTACTATTATACCTATCGATGATAAATATGTAGGAATTTCATAAGTGGTATTTGGTTTTATATCACTTTTATAAACTCCGTTATTATTTGGATATTTTAAATCTACAAATAAATATCTAGCTGCGTAAGATGCATTATAATCAAAAGTTAAAGTGTATGTGTTTTTAAATAGCACTTTAATATTTTTATCTTCATTCATAATTAAAGTTAAATTAGCATTCTTTACTTCTTCTTTATCACTAATAATATATTTATCGAATTTATAAGATGTATCTGGTAACGCAGTTAATTCAACTTCCGTTCCTTTCCAAAATTCATAATCATATAGAACATCAATACCGTTTGTTTTTACAATAAATTTTCCTTCTCCTTCTTTCTTTACAGTTAATGTAGTTTTTTCGTCAGATACGGTTATTAATACATTTTTATCCGAGTCCATAAGAATTTTGGCACTTTCACTATTTTCCTTTTCTGGTATAGCACCCGCCCAAACTACTTTCATAAATCTATAATTATTATTAATAGGAGAAACAGAAACAACAACTATAGCATCCTTTATTATTTTATATTCATATTTATTAACCTCAATGAATTCTCCATCCGACCAACCGCCATCAATATAAGCATATAAATCGGATATCTCTCCATCTACGATAATTTTTAAGGTATAATATTCTTTTTCAGGGGAAAGAGGATTATCGTCTTTTTTACATGTCATTAATATCGTAAGCATTAATAATATTAAAATAAAATTTTTAATTTTATTCATTTGTAGTCTCCTCTAATAAAATTATTTACTTAAAACATTAATAAGTTTGTCTAAATATTCATAAAGTTCTTTTTCTTCTTCTGGGAATTGGTAGGATTTTGTGCAATAAACTCCGTCAACTTCTCCAAATAATTTATTTTTCTTTAGTAAATTCTCTATAACTTTTCTATCTTCTTCTTTTGATTTTTCATTTTTTGATTTTGAAGAAATTAATATATTCGTTGAATTGGGAGCAAATTCTACATCCACTTTATATGGAATTTTTCCTCCGCAATTAACCAACCATTGATTTCCTCCCCAAGGAGTAATTGAACCACCATGTATATCTCGCATATTTTTAGCTCTAATATTGCCTAATTCGTTATACATTTCGGCGATTAATTTAACTTTATCCAATTCTCCTTTATTGTTTATTAGGTTTTCATAAAAATCTTTTTCTAAAACTTCCATTTTAAAATCTCCTTTGTTATAATCATTATATATATCAGCTATCAAATGAGTTTTTTCAAGGTTTTCATTTTTAGCTTTTATATCCTCATAAAAATCTTTTTCCAAAGACGACATTTTTGAGCCGCCTTTTTCTTTTAATATTTGCAAATAATGTTCCGCCAAAACGAACCATTCTTTTTTTGAATTGATTTTTAAATTTTTTATTCCTTTCTTTACGCATTGAGTATAAAAATCGTTTACTCCGCCGTCATAACCGACTACGATTTTTATTAATTTTTTAGGAATTCCATCTATGCTTTGATTTTCAGGTATTTTTCCCGAATCGGGAACTAAATAAACCATTCTATCTACTTTAAATTTTTCAGAAATATAATCGTAATATTTTTTTAATTGTCTGTAAGTGTCGCCCGCCCAATTAATTTTATTTTCTATAATAACCGCTCTTTTTCTTTTTTTGGATTTGATTAAAATATCGATTCTTCCTCTTCTGTCTTCGTCCGAGTTAATGCAGTTCTCTCTTAAAACTTCGCAGTCTTTATATTGTTTATAATCCACATCTATAAAAGAAAGAAAAGGATTCAAAAATGCTTTATTTTTAAGTAATTGTTTTATTATATCCGAATGAAAATCTTCGGTATAATATTTTTCAGACATTACTTTTAGAATATTGAAATCAAAATTAAAACTATTCTTTTTGTTTTCTTCTTCCGCCTCTTTTTTATATTTCGTTATTCTCTCTTCTGTTAAAAAAGAATTTAAATATTCTTTAGCCAAAATTACTTTTTTTCTATCCCTTTGATAAATATTCTCATAGCAAATTTTTAAATCGTTAAAATTGTAATTCATAATATTCTCCTAAATGACGAGTCGAATGATTTAACAAGAATGTTAAAAATATTTGATATATTTCCTGACGAAATAATAAAACTAATTGAAATATATAAAAAATTAGAATATCGGCATAGGCAAGGCAAGGCAAGGCAAGGCAAGGCAAGGCAAGGCAAGGCAAGGCAAGGCAAGGGATAAATATACAGTAATTTAATCTAATCATAATGGAAATATTATAACATGTTTATATTTTTTGTCAACATAATTATTAAAAAAATTCTACTTTAAAATTCAAATATTATATGTAAAAACTATACTTTAAAACTATTGCTTTTTTTTTTATTTATGTTATTATTTTTAAATCCTAAATGTTAATTTATAAGCGCGGGCGTCGTATAATGGTTATTACCTTAGACTTCCAATCTAAAGATGACGGTTCGATTCCGTTCGCCCGCTAATAATCAAAATCTTCTATAAATATTTTATATGCGAAATCTATGAAATCCATTACAAAAACAGCGGAAGAATTATTGAAACGAAGAGATTTGCTTAAATCTCAAATTATATCTGACGAAAACGAATTAAAAACATTCAAAGACGCGCTTGAAATATACAGAAAGGAAATTGAAAAAGCGAAAGAGAATAAAGAAAGCGAGGAACATTGCAAAAATATATTGAAAGATTTTTTAAACGGAGGATTCGAATATAATTGCAATACGAAAGGAAAAATCGATTTGGCAATAAAATATAAAAACGAAGTAAAAGCGATTGTCGAAACTAAAAATTACGACAACAAAAACGAAATGATAAAAGACAACGATTATTATTATAAATCTTTTTATCAGTCGGTTCTTTATTATTACAAAGCCAAAAAAGATTTGAATAAAGATTTTAGTATAGAGCATGCGATAATAACGGACTTTTATAATTTGTATTTATTTTTAAGAAGCGATTTTGAATTTATTTCGGAAAATAAACAGATAATAAATTTTTTCAATGTTAGGAAAATCGACATCGACAGCAAAGATTTTTATAATTCTTCAAAAACTATACTTGAAAAAATTAATCGCGAAGTTGTCGGTTATAAGATTAATTTGTTCGAGGACGACGCGGAAATTATATACAGATTTTTGAGTCCTTATAATATTTGTTCTTTGAGAATAAATAACGATTTTAATATTATCTCGAATACTTTTTATAGAGAGATAATTTATATGATGGGGCTTGAAGAAAATAAAGATAAGAAATTAGTTTTGAATAAAATCGACAATACTTTAATCAAACTTACGATGGATATTTTGGACGAAGATTTAAGTGCGGAAGAAAAATTTGAAGAGGCTTTGAAATTAAATATTTTATGGATTAACAGAATTTTATTTTTGAAAATGCTCGAAGCCCAATTAAGAGTTTTTAGAAACGATAATAATTTGCATATTTTAAACCCGAACGAAATTGTCGATTATTCTTTTTTATATACTTTATTTTTTAAGGTTTTGGCAAAAAGCAAAGAGCGAAGAATAACGGAAAATAAAGAAAGCGAATATTATAAACATATTCCTTATTTGAATAGTTCTTTATTCGAGGAAACGGAAAAAGAAAAAACAAATACAATAACGAAATTAAATAATTCTTTGAAAATGAAAATAATGACGGGAAGCGTTTTGTATAAAGACAGAGATTTTGACAAAAAAGAATTAACATTTTTGGAATATATTTTAAGATTTTTGAATTGTTATATCTTTAATAGCGGCGGCAACAATAACGATAATTCAAATATCAATAAAAATACGATAATAAAATCTTCAGTTTTGGGTTTGGTTTTTGAAAGACTGAACGGTTATAAAGACGGCTCGCATTTCACTCCGCCAGCGATTACAATGTATATGGCAAAATATTCAATCGAAAAAGCGATTGTCAATAAATTCAATAAATATTTTGAAAATTCGGATTTCAAGAATATTGACGAAATAAAAAATTATGTGGACGCGAATATTCATAAAATTAAAGACGATGTTAAATATATAATCGATTCTATTAGCATAATCGACCCAGCATGCGGAAGCGGACATTTCTTGGTTGCCTGCTTGAACGAACTTATAAAAATAAAAAGTTATTTGCATGTTTTGTCTCCCGATATTGAAGTCAATATTTTCGATGACGAACTTGTTATTAATTACATGAACGGCGAAGAATATAAATATAATATGGAAGCGGGAGAGATTAACGAGAAAAAACAGAATATACAAAAAATTTTATTTACGGCGAAAAAACATATAATAAATAATCAGCTTTACGGAGTCGATATAAATCCTAATTCGGTAAATATTTGCAGATTGAGGCTTTGGATAGAATTATTAAAATCGAGTTATTATGTCGAGAAAAATTATATTGATTTGGCTATACTTCCAAATTTGGAATTTAAGATTTTGCCCGCAAACAGTTTGATTGAGCTTGAAGAAAACGACAACGGAAATAATTTGAAATTGAATTGGGACAGAACGGAGCTAATAAAAAATATGCGAGATTATTTCAATGCCGATTTTGAAACAAAAAAAGAAATCAGAAAAAATGTTTTGAAATTATTGAAAGAATATTCGGAATATAATTTGAAGTTGAAAGATTATAATCCTTTCGATATGCTTAAAAGCTACGATTTTTTCGACAGCGGAATTATGTTTGGGATTGATAAATTCGATATTGTGATAGGAAATCCGCCTTATGTTTCTAATAAACAAATTAAAAACGAGGATATGGTTAATTATAAAAAATTATACGGAATACAAGACGATTTATACTATTATTTTTATATAAAAGGGATTAAATTACTTAAAGATAATGCAATATTGTCTTATATAAGCTCCAACAGTTTTTTAACTATTCAAAGTAAAAAAGGATTGAGAGAAATTCTACAAAGCAAACATTTATTGGAAATTATAAATACGGGAAATGTTTTTGAACATGCCGAAGTAGAACCTGCAATTGTCACTTTTATAAACAAGGATTTAAAAGATTATGAATTCTATTATTCGGATAATACTAAAGAAGATAATCCCGTATCAAAAAATAATTCTATAAAAATAAATATCAATGTTTTTATCAATTCGCCAAATTCTATTTTCTTTACTCCAAACAAATTTAATATGCAACTTTATAATAAATTTATAAAAGAGGCTTCTACTCTTATTAGTCAAAAATGGGATTTGATAAAAACAAGTAGAGATATAGAGAAAAATCAAAGCGTTTTAGAAAATTATAGAAATTCTTTGAAAGAAGGAGACATTACTTTATTGGGTTTAATAACGGAAGGCGGGCAAGGATTGGCTACGGCTAATAACGGAAAATATGTAGGAATTATTGAAAATACAAAAGACGCCGAAAGGGTTTATAATCAAAGATTGGAAAAAATAAATTATTTTAATAAAGAACATAAAACTAATTATGATATTTCTAAAATGAAAGAAAAAGAAATAAGAGAACTTTTTGATTTATTAAAAGAAAAACACGGAAGAGATATTTTTGGACAAGGATTTATATATAGGATAGTTTCAAAAAACGAAATAGCGGATATTAATAATTTGAGTAAAGACGAAAAAGAAAACGGAATAAAAAATAATAAAACTTTTGTTCCTTACGATAAAGGCGATAAAGAAGGCAATAAATGGTATTCGCCAACCGTATTTGCAATTGATTGGAATTGCAACAATGTTAAATTTCTTAAAGAAAATAGCGGTAAAAAAGGCGAAGGCATGCCTGTTCTGAGAAACCCACAATTTTATTTTAAAGAGGGGTTTAGTTGGAATAATGTTTTAAATCCAAATTCGGAATATATAAAAGCAAGATATAAAGAAGTTTCTATTAACGATGTGGCAAGTATGAGTTTATATAATTTATACGATAAAACTTCAAGCAAATATTTTTTAGTATTATTGAATTCTTATTTTTTATTTTATTATTTAAGAACTTTTATAAATAATACGGTTAATTTACAAATAAACGATGTGAGACAATTACCAATTATTATACCTAATCAAAAACAATTAAAACAATCGGAAATTTTATTCGACAAAGGAAAAGATATTAAAGAAAGAAGAATAAATAATTTAATTAACGAAGAGCAAGAAGAAAAAGAATTAAAGATATTGCAGGAAGAGGTTGACGAGTTTGTTTGCGAGTTGTATGGTGTTAGTTAAATAAAAATATTTTCTTATTTTTGATTTACAAATTCATAATTATTTAAAAGCAAATGTTCCACTAATTTAA
>NZ_SJDU01000040.1 GCF_005518285.1 Brachyspira catarrhinii
ACTCGCCCGAAACTCCAACACTCGCCCGAAACTCCAACTATCGGATTTTTGTTTTTGTCTCTTACAGCGACTATTTTCGTTCCTTTCGATTCCGTATTATTCGTATTCAATATATGAACGGGAATATTCGCTTCGTAAACGGGCTGTAGCGATTCGGGATGCAAAACATTGAATCCTCCGTAGCTCAATTCTCGCATTTCTCTATATGTGAATTCGTCAATAAGTTTCGGACTATCTATTATTATTGGAGACGCCGCAAAAACTCCGTCAACATCGGTAAAATTTTCGTAAATATCCGCATCGACGGCTTTTGCCAAAATTGAACCCGTTATATCGCTTCCGCCTCTCGGAAAAGTCACAACATCGCCTTTCTCCGTATAACCGAAAAATCCGGGAAATATTATTAAAGAACTTTCGTTTTTTAATTTCGATAAATTTTTATAAGATTTCTCCAAAACCGTAGCGTTTCCAAATTCTTCCGAAAGAAAAAGTCCCGCCTCTTTTGGATTAATATATTTAGCTTTCACTCCCAAAGCGTTAATATAAGCCGACACAATTTTTGCGCTTATATCTTCTCCCAAAGCCTTTATTCCGTCTTTAAATTTAACGGCTAAAGATTTGTCTTCCGATATTCTTAATTTTATATCTTTATTAATTTCGTCCAAAAGTTCGTTTGACAAAGAAAGTTCTTCGATTATGCCTTTAAATCTTTCCATTATTATTTTAAGTTCATGACCGCCGTCATTTCCAGAAAGAATGGAATCTGCAAGAGCGATAAGAAGGTCTGTTACTTTTGTGTCTTCTTTGAGTCTTTTTCCCGGAGCCGAAACCACGATTATTCGCCTTTCGTTATCGGCAAGAATGATATCGACTACTTTTTTTATTTGATTTGCGTTAGCCAGAGACGAACCGCCAAATTTTGCAACTTTCATTTTTATTCTCCAAATTTTCAGAAATAAAATTACTATATATAATATTATAGAATTAATTTTTATTCAACTATTTTTAAATATATTTTATAAATATTTGTCAGTATAATGCTTTGAAAAAATATTTATATTAGTGTATAATCTTTTTACAATAGATATTTTTAATTGTTTAAAATTTTAAAATCGTTTTGCGGAGAGGTTATAGTGTATAATTCGGTTATTGGTTACGCTTTTAAGATTATAAAAGGCAATATGTTTTTTTCGGTAATAATGTTTATAATCATATCTCAACTTATGGTTGTAAATTCGATTTTTAGTTTGGTTTGGAAATACGAAATATTATTACAAAGCGATTTGGTTTCTTTTTTCAGAGCTTTTTCGATTTATTCTCTATTTATTTTTATCTTTATATCGGCTTTTCTACTTGCGGCGATTATAAGCGTTTATATTTTTTCGAAAAACAGCAGAATGTTTTCCACTTTAAGAATATTCGGTTCGACAAAATTAGCGGTTAGAAAATTATACACAATATTAAGTTTGCTATACGCTTTAATATCTTTCTTAATATGCGTTATAGAAATTACTATTTTATATATAAGATACAGCGCTCCTATTTTGGAAAGAATCGAAATGCCCGATGTAATCAGCGGAGCTTTTTTAATTTTATGCGCAAATATAGTTTTAATTTTAATTTTTATGTTCGGAGCTTTTATAATAAATTCTATTTTTATAAAGAGAAGTCCTTATGAAGATTTAAGGGGAACATTATGAATATAAAAATTATCAATATTTCAAAAACATTCAATTTGGGCGTGGGAAAATTCAAAGCCTGCGAAGATATAAGTTTGGATATAAATCAGGGCGATTTTATAAGTTTTGTCGGACATACTGGAAGCGGAAAAAGCACTTTACTAAGTATGATTGGCGGAATATTAAATCCAAGCGAAGGTTCTATTTATTACGATTCTTATAAATTGGAAAATCCTTCAGAAGAAATTTTGGCAAGTTTTAGAAGAGAATATTTTTCTTATATTTTTCAATATCCCGTAATAGTTCCGACTTTGAATGTTATCGACAATATATTAATGCCCCTTTCTTTCAAACATAAAATTACCGAAGAAGAAATAAAACAGACTAAAAAAAATATAGAATTATTTTCACTTAAAGAAAAAACTTATTTGAAAGCGTCAAATTTATCTGGCGGCGAAATGAAAAAAGTTTCGATTTTAAGAGCTTTGGCTTACGGTTGCAAATGTTTGATAGCGGACGAACCGACAAGCGATTTAGACCCTTCGACTACAAAAACTTTGATGGAAATATTTACAGAATTAAATAAAAACGGAACTACAATCGTCATGGTAACTCATGCTCATAATATAGCGGCGCATGCGAATAATGTCTATGAAATGTCGGATGGAAGAATCGTTCGATGCTTAAAATAATATAATAATAAAATAAAAATTATTTTAAATTTGTTTTATAAAATATATTATGATATAATAATTAAAATAAATTTTAGAGAGTTTTATGCCAGAATTATTTTTATATATTATAATAGCCATTATTTGGGCAATCATTGGACTTATCAGTCAGGCTTATAAAAAACAAACGGAAAAACAAAAAAAACAATATAATAACAAAAATAAAAAAGTCGTTAAAAAATATCAGAATAATAAATTAGAAGACGAAGAAGAAATTTTTAGAAATCTAAATAAAACTTTGAATAATACTTTAAATAGCGAAAAAACTATTAATAAATCAAAAGTCGAGAAAGTTAATAAAGAAGAAAATAAAATTTATGAAACTTCTTATAAAGATAAAGAAATACTCGAATTGCAAAAAAAATATAATTCTATAATAAATAATAAAAAGAATATAGAAAATATTAATTTGGAAAAATTGAACCTTGATAAAAAGACAAATAATGTAAATAATATGATTTCTTCTTTGAATATAAAAAACGCGATAATTTATAACGCCATACTCGAACCGAAAAGATTAAATTATAAAAGAAAAATTAAAAAGAGTTAAAGTTTAAAATAAAGAGAATAAAAAATGAAATCTTTTGAAGAATTAATTTCCATAGTTAAAAAATTAAGAGGCGAAAACGGATGCGCTTGGGATAAAGTTCAAACTTTCGATAGTTTAATTCCATGTTTTTTGGAAGAGGCTTACGAAGTAGTCGATGGAATTTCTAAAAGAGATTATCAAAATATAAAAGAGGAACTTGGCGATGTTCTTTTGCATATAGTATTTTTTTCGGAACTTGCAAACGATGAAAATAAATTTAATATTGACGAAGTTATAAAAAATATAAATCAAAAACTTATAAGAAGGCATCCGCATGTTTTTGGAGAAAGCGAAATTAAAGATGTTGACGGAATATTAAAACAATGGGATGAAATAAAAAAAGAAGAAAAGGCGGAAAAAGAAAGTAAAAATCATAAAAGCGTTTTGGATGATATTCCCAACTCTCTGCCCGTAATGGAGCGAGCCTATAAATTAATGAAAAGAGCGGCGGGAGTCGGTTTTGAATATAAAAACGCGGACGATTCTTTGAAAAAAGTCGAGGAAGAATTTTTTGAAGTAAAAGAAGCTTATGAAGAATTTTGTAATAAAGAAAAAGATAATAAAGAACATTTGGAAGAAGAAATTGGCGATTTGATTATGACGACTTTAGATTTTGCTCGAATGAATAAAATTAATCCCATTAACTCTCTAATTAAGGCGAATAATAAATTTGTCCGAAGATTTAATTATGTCGAAGAAAAAGCTAGCGAACAAAATAAAAATTTAAATGATATGACTTTGGAAGAGATGGATTTTTTATGGAACGAATGTAAGAAAAGCGAGGCGAAATAAAAATTTAAAAATGTATGAATTGGAGCTAATTATAAATGAAAAAAAACTTTAATAAAGGATATAGCCTATTCGATTTGTTTAAAATAATAATAGACAAAAAATACGAATCGAAAATAAACAGCGAAGAACATATTAACGCTTTGCTCGAAGCTATTAACAGAAGTTCAAAAGACGATATTACTTATAGAAATGAAAATAAATTGACATGTTTGCATTTTGCCGTTCAAATTGGAAGCGCCGATATTGTCAAAGCGTTAATAGAAAAAGGAGCGGATGTTAACGCCATAACCGACAGAGGAGTGACGCCTTTGCATTTGGCTATAGTAAAAAAACAGCCCGAAGATATAATAAAAGTTCTTATTGAAAACGGAGCCGATTATCATATAAAAGAAGCGAATTTTTCGGCAATGGAACTTGCAAAATTAATGGATGTAGATTATATGCATTTGTTTGGCGAGCAGAAAAAATAAATAATAAATCGTTCAAATATTAAAAAATAAAAAGAGTCCGAAATTTTTACGAACTCTTTTTTATATTTTGTTTTCTTAAAATAATTTTTCTAAATTAATTATTATTCGAATATTACTCTCGGATTTTCGTCAATATAAGAAGTCGGAACATTATTCAATTCTTTTAGTTTTGAAATCATAGCGTCTCTTATATCGTTTCCCGTCATAATTATATTTTTTCCTTTCTTTGCTATTGCGTTTCCTTCGCTATCGGTATATCCGTCTCCGCCTAAAAATACGAAACTTGACAAAGCTATATTATAATCTTTTGAAGGGTTTATATCTTCGCCGTTTAATTTTGCGTAAATCAAATCTCCGTTTTCAGCGCTATATTTAACTTCCATTCCTCTCGATAATTGCAAGAAAGCTCCCGCTCCTCTCTTTTTTCCAGATATTTTAAGCATTTCTATAAAATCTCCGCCAGATAAAGAAACTATTATAACCTCGTTGTCGAATGGAAAAAATTCGTTTTGTATCTTTCCTAATGTTATATCTCCGTTTGGAAGCGGAGTTCTTAAACTTCCAGAATTCATTAATACAATATCTATATTAGGATAAGAATCTATTACCAAGTCGGACGCCAAATTTCCAAGCGCCATAGAGTTAGACCTTATTCCTTCATGTTTTAATTCGTAGGGCAAAGTCGCTATTCGAACATTAAATTCTTTATCGACAGTTCCTTTCATTTCGGCAATAAAGTTTAACATTTCGCTATCTTGAGCGATATTTTCGTCCATAGGAATAAGTTTATAAATTAAGTTTGCCTTATCGACTATTCCGTTTGAAACCGACAAATCTACATGTCCCAAATTCATTCCGTAATATCCCGTTTGAACAATCGGAGTTCCTCTAACTATATCAGCTTCTTTCAATTCCGTATGGCTATGTCCTCCGATTATAATATCGAAAGTGTTTGGAATTTCTTCCGCAACTTTTTTATCCGCTTCATAACCGATATGACTCAAAAGAATCGTAATATCGTTGGTTTTATGCAATGGCGTTTTTTTAATAAAATCTTTTAACGCTTTTATCTCTTCATCAAAAATCAAATCTTTCACATATTCGGGATTATAAACCGCATCGGTTGTAGTAAGTCCGATTATCGCGACATTCAAACCATTAACATTAGTAGTAATATAAGGCGTGGCGTATAAGCTGCCATCGGATTTATTTTTTACATTAATCGATAAAGTCGGAAATTTTCTTTCTTTCATTATTTCGGTAAAATTTTCAAGTCCGTAATCCACAAAATGATTCCCTATAGTAGCCGCATCGACTCCTATCATATTCATTATATCAACTTCATCTCTGCCCTTGAAAACAGTCGAATAAACACTTCCCGTAATCGTGTCGCCCGCATGCAAAACTAAAACATTATCGTTAGTCGCTTTAACTTCTTTTATATAAGTCGCTCTTCTCGCCGCTCCGTATTTACGATTTGTTTGCGGATTGTCGCCTCTTGTAATTATAACTTCTTCCTCGTCTCTTCCATGCGTATCGTTCATATGTATTATTGTAAGGTTTCCCGTATTTCCAGTTTTCGTATCTTTGCAGGAAAAAGCGAATATTGAAATAATAGCGAAAGTTAAAAGATAGATAAATTTTTTAATCATATTTTTCTCCTAAAATAGATTTATTATTTTTTATTATATTTTATGATATTATAATTATGCAAAAATTCAATATAAAGGTGCGTTGTCATTGCGAGCCGTTGCAGCGCAGCGTGAGGCGTGGCAATCCAAAATAATAAAATAATTATTATAAAAATACTTTTTGCATTATTATATCGGAAATATATTGAGACAATTCTTCGGGAGTTATATAACAGTCTTTCAATATCCATTCGCCTATTACCGAAATAAAAGCGCCCGAGTAAAAACTTCCCATTATTTCAACCATGTAAGGTCTGCCCGACCGAATCTGTTTCATATCTTTAACGCCTTCTATAATATAAGCTTCGAGATATTTTTGAAGTATTTTTATTATGCTTCCTTCCCTGTTGTTTTGAAAGATTACTTTTAAGTATTTTTTATTGAAGTAAAAATATTTTAATATTTCAATCATTATATCGACATGCGAATCTACCAATTTTCCTTCGATTTTATATTTTCTTAAAAATTCTAAAAATTTCGCTTCGTATTTGTCTAATTTTGATTTTAAAAGTTCGTATTTATCGTTATAATAAGTGTAAAAAGTGCTTCTGTGAATATTGGCTTTGGAACATATATCCATTACTCTAATTTCTTCAAAAGATTTTTCTTCGAGCAAAGCTCCTAAAGAATCTTCAAGCAATTTTTGAGTTTCTTTTATTTTTAAATTATTTTTCTTACTGCGATTTTTCATAAAATTAATGATAACTCCACAAATTAAAATACAAATTAAATATTTATTATATTATTTATTAAAAAAATTTGAATAGTTTATAAATAATTTATTTTGTTTATTTAATTTCATTCTCCGAATTTTTAGAAAAAATCATAAAAACTGTAGATAAAATAATCAAAACCGAACCTATTATAATATTTACGGTTAATTTTTCATCGTATATAAAAGCGGAAACGATTACCGTAGTAGTCGGCTCGAACATGTTTAATATTGAAGCTAAAGAAGAGCCTAATTTTTTAACTCCATAAAGTAAAAGTCCCAAAGAAAAAATTGTGCATAAAAGCGATATTGCCGTAAAATTGTAGAAAACATAAATATTATTGAGTAATTGCAAATCTTTCGTTAATATTCCCGCTATAAAAAATACTATCGAAACCATTAAAGACATATAAAATAATGCGACTATAGTATCCAAACTTGCAAAAGAAGATTTTTTATTTGCGATTATATAAGAGCCGTAAGTAATTGTAGTAAGCAAAGCGTAAATAATTCCTTTAAATGATTCAACGGCAACTATTTTTGTTAAAAGAAATATTCCAACGATTGAAGATAAAGCGGACATTATTTTTAACAAATTAATTTTTTCTTTATAAATCAAAGTCATTAAAATTAAAACGACAACGGGATAACCGAAATGTATCATATTCGTAAGTCCCGCCGAAATATAAAGCAAAGCTTGAGAGAGCAAATAGAAAGTCAAACCCAATCCGACAACGCTAAATATAAATAATTCTATAAATTGTTTTTTATTTATTTTAAAACTTTTCTTTTTGATTATTATAATTATAAATAATGCAATCGAAGTAAATAAATATCTGTAGAAAACTATTGAAATCGAAGAATAACCGTAAGGAATAATATTTTTTACAAATATCGGCAAAAAACCGTATGCTATAGAACCAATTATAACCAATAATATATTAAACATTTTTATTTTCTTTATTCTTGATTTTGAATTTATATTTATAAAATCACTATATAATCTCTTGTTATTAAGGCGTCATAATTTTTATAACCCAATAATTTTAATATATCGTCCGAATGATGTCCCGTTATTTTTTTAGCGTCTTCAGAGTTGTAATTTATTATTCCTCTTGCGAACTCTTCTCCGTTTTCGTCAGCAATGCTCACTATATCTCCTCTTTTGAATTCGTTAATAATTTTTATAACTCCGATTGGAAGAAGACTCGATTCTTTTTCCAAAATCGCTTTTTTAGCGCCAGAGTTTACGATAACTTTTCCTATTATAGTGGTGGCGTAGGCAATCCATCTTTTCTTCGTATTAAGCTCGTCAACTTCTTTTACGGGATAAAAAATAGTTTTGTCTTTAGTTTCAAATATATCTTTAAGAACATCGGGCTTTTTTCCGTTCGCTATAAATAACGCGCAACCCGAACGAGTCACTATTTTAGCCGCTTGAAGTTTAGTTTTCATTCCCCCGCGTCCTCCTTTTGAAGCGTCAAGTCCCAAATTTTCTATTTCTTTAGTAATTTCAAATACTTCATGAATAAATTTTGCGTTTTCGTTTGTTTTCGGATTATCGTCATAGAGTCCGTTAATATCGGAAAGTATTATAAGCAAATCGGCGTCAAGTTCGCTTGCCACCAATGCGGAAAGTTTATCGTTTTCGGAAAAACTTACTTGAGTAATATTTCCTAAAAATTGAACTTCATCGCTCGACACCGTATCGTTTTCGTTAATTATTGGAATTACTTTATATTTTAAAAGAGTGTCGAAAGTCGAACGCAAATTCAAATATCTTCTTCGGTTTGAAAAATCTTCTTCCGTCAATAATATTTGAGCGGTTATTATATCGTATTTTGAAAATCCGTCTTCGTAAGTCGACATAAGCTGAGATTGTCCTATCGCCGCGCAAGCCTGCTTCAAAGAATTTTCGCTCAAATCTACGGCGTTAATTTTTTTAGCTCCGAGTCCGACAGCTCCCGAAGTGACAATAAGAATTTCCTTCCCCATTCTGTGAAATTTGGCAATCGCTTCTATAAAAGAATATATTCGAGCCATTGAAATATATCCGTCTTCTCCTCTCAAAACATTAGTTCCGAATTTGAAAACTATTCTATTTATATTATTTAAATTTATTTCCCGCATTGAAATTTTTAAACCTTTAAAATTTTTATATAGCATATTTTATTTATAATATAATTTCAAGTATAATTTTTATAACGGCAAATTTTTACCAATTTTTACTTGCAGAAATATCTTTATTATGGTAAACTATTAAATCATTAAAATTATTTTTACTTTATTTTTTATTTCAAGGAGAAAAAATTATGTATTTGGAAAATTTAAAAAATGTTAAAATATTATTAATAAGTTTGTTTTCAATTTTATTAATGTCATGCGCCAATAAAGGAAATTCAACGGCTTCTTTGGATTCGATTAATTATTTATCTGGAGGCGCTGGGGATTGGGTTATAAAAATTGACGACCTTTCCATAAATCAAACTAATTTTGAAAACGATTTGGTGGCTTCTATGCAATATCAAGGCGCTAACGAGGAGCAAATATCTTTGGCGAAAAACGATAACGCGACTAAACAATATTATTCGGAAGTTTTAATAAGAGATGTTCTTCTTTTAAAGAAAGCCGAAGAGGATAAATTTTTTGAAAGCGAAGAAGCGAAATCGATAATTAACGCCGCAGTGAGAACTCTTAAAGCTCAATATTATTTACAAAGACGCATAATGGAAGCGAGCAGAAATATTCCCGACCCTACTCCCGAACAGGCGAGAGCGTTTTTTGAACAAGCCAGCAATCAATTAGTTCAAATGTATGGAATAACAAATTATAATACTCAAACTATGCCTACGATTAATCAATTATATAAAGTCGCTTATGCGGAACAAGCGGTTCAAAGAGAAATAACCGATTTGAAAGATAAAGCCATTATAGAAAGAAATAATTCCGTATTGGGAGAGGCGAGTATGATGTCTCCTTTACAACAGCAAGGCGTTCAAACTAATTTACTCCCAAGAGGAAATTAAAATTAATTATGGGAAAGGATAAATGCCTAATAAAAAAGAGGAAAATATTACAACCGATAATAAACCCAAAAAAGTTATTATAAGTAAAAAAGCTCGCGTGGTTAGTTCTTCCGACAATAACGAGGAAACTCAAGCTACCGCGGTAAAAAAGAAAGTTAAAAAAGTTATAAAGAAAAAAATTATAATAAAAACGGAAAAGGTTGAAGATAGCAAACCAGAAACTCCAAAAACCAATATTAAAGAAAAAACCAAAGAAAATTTTAAAGAAAGAGATAGAGAGAGTTCAAAAGAAAAAACTTATTCGCATAGTAGAGAAAAAAGAACGAGAACATCTTTCAGAGAAGAAAGCGGAGATAAAAAACCTTTCAATAGATATTCAAGTAAACCTTCTTTTAAAGAATCCGCCCCGACTCCTCCATCGGAAGAAAGTTCGTATTCAAAAGGCGGAAGAAGAGATTCTAAAAAAAGAGATTACGATAAAAAGAATTCCATAAAAGACGCTAAAGCCGAAGCGGCGTTAAGACAAGAAAATAAAATATTCAATAAAATGCAAGCGAAAAAACTTCAGCAGGAACAGAGACTTGCAAGCGTTGAAAAAGAAATTAATATAATGGAAACGATTACGGTAGGCGATTTGGCAAAGAAGATGAATTTAAGAGCCTCCGATATTATTTCAAAATTAATGGCTATGGGAACAATGGCGAGAGTAAACGATATAATCGACTCGGATACCGCCACAATCATAGCGGACGATTTTGGATGCAAAGTTAATGTAATATCTTTGCAAGAAGAAGCGACTATTGAAATAAAAGAAGACAGAGAAGAAGATTTAAAGCCTCGTCCTCCAGTGGTTACTATAATGGGACATGTCGACCATGGAAAAACATCTCTTTTGGACGCGATAAGGCACAGCAATATAACGGCTAAAGAGAGCGGAGGAATCACTCAAAATATAGGAGCTTATAAAGTAAAAATACCGAGCGGAGAGATTGCTTTTATAGATACCCCGGGGCATGCGGCTTTTACTATGATGAGAGCGAGAGGAGCGAAAAGCACCGACATAGTAATATTGGTAGTGGCATCGGACGATGGAGTTATGCCTCAAACTTTGGAAGCTTTAAATCATGCGAAAGAAGCGAATGTTCCTATTATAGTCGCAGTTAATAAAATGGATTTGCCAAACGCTAGTATGGATAAGGTTAAAGCGGCTTTATCCGAATACGGACTCACGCCCGAAGAATGGGGAGGAGACACTCAATATATAGGAGTAAGCGCTTTGCAGAAAACGGGAATCAACGAATTGTTGGAAGCGATTATTTTGCAGGCGGAAATGCTCGAATTAAAAGCGAATCCCAATAGAGAAGCGATAGGAATAGTTTTGGAAGCGTCTTTAGACCAAGGACGAGGACCTGTCGGAACGGTTTTAGTTCAAAAC
>NZ_SJDU01000399.1 GCF_005518285.1 Brachyspira catarrhinii
CCAAAAGTTCGCCAACGCTTCTTATTCTTCTATTTCCCAAATGGTCTATATCGTCAAGCTGCTCTTCGTTAATAAATACTTTTATCAAAAATCGAATCGTTTCCACTATATCTTTATGTCTTAAAACATTGCTCTTTTCGTCTTCTGGAAAATTGAGTCTTTTATTTATTTTATATCGTCCGACATCGCCAAGCGCGTATAATTTAGGGTCAAATACCATATCGTTGCAAATTTTAACGACATTGTCTATTAAAGCTGGCTCTCCTGGTCTTAAAACATTGTAAATTTTTGCGCATGCTTCTCTTTGGTCTCTCGTCACATCTTTATCCAAAGTGTTGATTATGGTTACATTATCTTTAATCGCTTCCATATTCAAAACTTCGACTTCTTTAACTCCGCTCATCAAAAGTCTTTCGGCAAGGTTCGTATTTATAAGCTCGCCTGGGTTAAGTATTATCTCTTCGGGATTATCCGTATCAAAAACCGTAGAATACGAGCGTCTGCCTATCAAAGCTTCTTTTTTAGCTTCGTCCGACAATTTTGACAATGAAATTTTATCAACCGTATAAAATAATTTCAAAATCTCTTCGTTTGTCGTGATTCCGATTGCTCTTAAAAATACCGTAACGGGAAGTTTTTTCTTTCTGTCAATTCTAACATACATTATATCTTTTTTAGTGTCGAGTTCAAATTCGAGCCAAGTTCCTCTATCTGGTATTATTTTTGCCACAAACATAGCGTCTCTGTCGCTTCTATTGAAAACTACCCCTGGAGACCTGTGAATTTGAGAAACTACCACTCTCTCCGCTCCGTTTACGATAAAAGTGCCTCTGTTCGTCATAGCGGGAATATCGCCAACAAAAATCTCCTGTTCGACTATCATTTCGGGTTCTCGAACTGTTAATTGAACTTTTATCTTAAAAGGATAGGCAAAAGTTTTATCTCTTCTTCTCGCCTCTTTTTCGGAAATTTTAGGCTCGCCAATCGAATACGAAATAAACTCGATTTGCATCTTTTCGTTGTTTGCCACTATAGGAAATATCGAATTCAAAACCTCTTGCAAACCTTCGTTTTTTCTCTTATTTTCGGGAACATCCTTTTGAAGAAAACTATCGTATGACTCTTTTTGTATAGCAAGAAAATCGGGCGGTTCTAAAACCGAAGCGTATCGCGAAAAATTCACGCGTCCGTTTTCAATTCTATATTTTTTAGCGAACTCAATTCCTCTTTCCTTATATACTTTATTGTCTATTTGAATGTTATTAGCCATATTAAAAAGAACTCCAAATTACAGCTTTTATATTTTTTATGTTTTTATAATTATTTTAATTTTTAGCTTATATTAATTATTTAAGATACAATTATTTAAGAAGGGCAAAGCTAATATACCCTTCTTAAATTTTAATTGTCTTATATTATTTAACTTCAACTTTACCGCCTGCGGCTTCCAATTGTTTTTTAATCGCCGCCGCTTCGTCTTTTGAAACGCCAGATTTAATAGTTTCGCCGCCTTTTTCTACGGCATCTTTAGCTTCTTTTAAACCCAAGCCGCTAACCGCTCTAACTTCTTTAATGAGCGCTATTTTTTGAGCAGCGTCGAATCCAGTAAGAATTATATCGAATTCGTTTTTCTCTTCTTCCGCAGCTCCGCCAGCAGCCGCTCCTCCAGCCGCTGGAGCGGCCACAGCCGCAACGGGCATAGCCGCCGTTACATTAAATTTTTCTTTAATAGCTTCAACCAATTCATGAAGCTCTATAACTTTCATCTCTTCTATCGCTTGTAGTATTTCTTCTTTACTTAAAGCCATTTTTATTCTCCTTAAACTTTTAATTTTTTACTTTTTAATTTTTTACTTTTTTTATTTCGACTATTAATTTAAGCCGATTTTTTCTTTTCTTCTTCAACGGAATCGAGCGTATAAGCAAGTTCCGATATGATACTTTGTAGAGAATTTGCCAAACTCGATATAGGCGACTGT
>NZ_SJDU01000400.1 GCF_005518285.1 Brachyspira catarrhinii
CTTCCATAGCTCGCCAAGAACCGTAATAATCTCCGAAAGGCTGATGGATTAAATACAAATCCAAATAATCGAGTTGCAATTTTTCCATAGAAGTTTCAAATCCTTTTTTCGCTTTTTCGTAGCCAGCATCCGAAATCCATAATTTAGTCGTTATGAATAATTCTTTTCTGTTTATTCCGCTTTCTTTTATCGCGTCTCCAACCGCTTTCTCGTTGAAGTATGCGGAAGCCGTGTCGATTAATCTGTAGCCCGTTTCCAAAGCGTCTAAAATCGCTCTCTTGCATTCGTCATAATCGGGTATTTGATATACTCCGAAACCCAATATTGGCATTTCCACGCCGTTGTTTAATTTTACATTTTTCATGTAATCTCTCCTGTATTTAATTTATTTTTTTATTTTACTTGCTTATTTTCCCACTCTTTCCGCCAATTCTTTAGGATATCTCTCTCCTTGAATTGTTATTTTTGAAAGCGCTTCGTTTATATCTTTTAATTCTTCTCCGCTTAATATCACATCCGCCGATGAAATATTATTTTTCAATCTTTCCAAATTTCTTGTCCCTGGAATTGGAACTATAAAACTTTTTTGAGCCAATACCCAAGCCAAAGCCACTTGAGGCAATGTTATATTCTTTTTGTTTGCAATATCTTTTACAAGCTCTACCAATACTTGATTTGCTTCTAAATTTTCTTTTTCAAATCTCGGAACTATACTTCTGAAATCGTTATTTTTGAAAGTAGAATTTTTATCGAATATTCCCGTCAAAAATCCTTTTCCCAAAGGCGAAAACGGAACAAGCCCAATATTTAATTCTTCAAGCAAAGGAATTATTTCTTTTTCGGGTTCTCGCCACATCATAGAATATTCGCTTTGAAGGGCGGTTAATTTACAAACCGAATCGGCTTTTCTTATAGTATTAGCTCCAGCTTCCGAAAGCCCCCAATGTTTAACTTTCCCCTCTTTAATCAAATCTTTTATCGTGGAGGCTACTTCTTCTATCGGAGCATTCGGGTCTACTCTATGAAGATAATACAAATCTATAGCTTCGATTTGTAATCTTTTAAGCGAACCTTCGATAGATTTGCGTATTGTGGATGGTTTGGCGTCCAATACTTGCTTTCCGTTTTCAAGTTTTATTCCAAACTTCGTAGCTATTACCACATCGTTTTTGTAAGGTTTCAAAGCTTCGCCCACAAGCTCTTCGTTGGTAAAAGGTCCGTAAACTTCAGCCGTGTCAAAAAATGTCACGCCCAAATCTATAGCCTTATGAATGAGAGAAATCATTTCTTTTTTGTCGGAAGGTTCTCCGTATCCGTGGCTCATTCCCATGCAACCCAAACCGATTGCCGAAACTTCCAAATCTTTTCCTAAAATTCTTTTTTGCATTTTATTTTCTCCTTGATTTATATTCATTTAAAACTATCTTTTGTTATATTCTTCGTCCGTCACTTTTTCCATCCAAGTCACGCCCGAACCGTTTGATACTCCCGTTATTGCCGCATGTTTCATATAAGAATTTGGCGAAGCTCCATGCCAATGCTTTACATTTGGCGGACAATATAAAACATCTCCCGCTCTAATCTCTCGGATAGGTTTTCCATCTTCCTGCGTAAGCCCTATTCCTTCAATGACTATCAAATGTTGTCCCGCTGGATGAGTATGCCAAGCACTTCTTGCTCCCGCTTGAAAAGTAACATAAGCTACAGAAAATTGAGAGGCGCTATTTGGAGCTGTTATATATTCGCCTTCAACTTCTCCCGTAAAATATTCTTCCGAGCCTGTAAATTTTTGTCCCGTTCCGCTTTTTACAAAAGTAGCCTCTAAAGGCGGCGCTGGATATTCGCTTGAAACATTATTGGAACATGATAACGCGAATGTCGTCATAGCAAAAGGAATTATTTTCTTTATTAATTTTTTTAAATTTAAATTTTTTAAATTTTTCATTATCTATCCTTATTTATTTATTC
>NZ_SJDU01000401.1 GCF_005518285.1 Brachyspira catarrhinii
TCATTAATAGTGTATCCGATTAAAGTAAGCATATTTATGAAAACTAAAAAAGCATAAAAATATTTTAACTTTTTAATAATACAAAAAAGAGTATGCATTATTATGTATGCTCTTTTTTATTTTGCTTATTTTTAATCTTTGACAATATATTTATTTTAGTATATTATTTTTTATATCAAATAATAAACAAAAAATGGAATAAAAATTATGAGTGATATTCAAATACCAAATATTAGTATAAGTAATTTTAAATGCTTTAAGGAAGTTTCTATTGATAGCTTTAAAAAATTTAATTTAATATTTGGCAAAAACAGTGTTGGAAAAAGCAATCTTTTGGAAGCATTATATTTATACTCAAATATGTTTAGAAGTGATACAGTTATATCTTCTTCTTTTTTTCAAAGGAATATACCTCTAAATAATAATTTGGAATTGATTTTTTATAATTTTGATTATACTACCCCTATAAATATAAAAACTTCAAAAAAAGAACTAAATATATACCCTATAAAATCATTAGAGCTTTCAACTTTAGATGGTATTTATTATCAGGTAGAAAATAATAATGGAGAAACTATAAAACTTCCAATGCTTATAAATAATAACAGACAAATGGATAATAGTTTTGTACCTATTAATAATACTTTTCCTATTAATAATGTAAATGTACGTTCAGCAATTTTAGCTCCTTCATTATTTAACTTTTATTTCTTTAACGATTACAATACTTCAGAAACAAGTGTAAAAAATAATGTTGTATCATCATTTGATAAACTTCAAAATTTAAAAATGGATAAAATAGTTGTAGATAGTTTAAAAACTATAATACCAAATATAGAATCAATAAGAATATCATCTGAACAAATATGTGAAGCTGATATTGGTCTTGACAGATATTTACCTCTAAATGCATTAGGTACTGGTGTATATAAAATATTCAATTACATAGTAAGTATACCATTTATTGAAAATGGAGTTCTGCTTATTGATGAAATTGATAATGGATTTCATTACAGTTCTTTAAGAAATTTATGGCTATCTCTATTTAAAGCATGCTATAAAAATAATGTTCAGCTTTTTGCTACTACTCACTCTTATGAATGTATAAAGGCTTTTAATGATGTTTATAATGAGAAAAAAGATGAATACAATTCAAATGATGATATTCAAGGGATAAGAATAGAAGCTGACAAAAAAGAAAAATATAAATATAAAGCTATAATATATAACAATGAAGAGTTAAATAATGCTATGGATAATTGGGAGGTAAGATAAAATAATGCTTAATAATCCTATGGCTAAAAAAGTTCTTCTTGTTGAAGGAAATGATGAGAGGGATTTATGCTCACTTATAATTAAAGAAAAATTAAACTTAAAATATGAATCAAGTCAAAATATAAAAAACTTTATAGAAGATGATGACACTATACATATAATAACAATCAATGAAGTTGAGAATAAAAATAATATTAATTCGTTTATAAAAACTTCCAACTACAACAATATAGAAAAACTTGCCATTGTAGTTGATGCTGAAAGTAATGCTCAAAAAAGATTTAATATTTTTAATGATATTATAAAATGTGAATATAATCAAAACAAAAATATTTATTATGATGATTATAAAGGATTATTTATAACAACTAAAGCCGATGATAAAACTTCTGGTTGTTTAGAACATTTAGTTGAAGAAATAATTTTAGAAAATGATAAAGACTTATATCATGACTGCGTTAATAATTTTTTTAACTGTGCAGATAATTATATTAATCAAGGCAGTAATGAAGCCCATTTATTAAAAGCAAAAATACTCGCATTCATATCGGTAAGATGCAAAAAGAGAAATACGGTAGGCGGATTATTTCAGGAATGTTCTCATTATTTAGATTCAAATGTATTATATGATTTAATTGATTTTTTTAATAATATGTTCAAATAAAATATAGGCTTATACAATGACTC
>NZ_SJDU01000402.1 GCF_005518285.1 Brachyspira catarrhinii
AATCACATTTGCCGTAGAACCCGCCAAAAGTTTATCCGCTCCTCCCATGATGTCTATCATTTTTCCAATCGAAGCATGCATAACGAAAAAAGCAATCGCTCCCGATAAAGCGGCTACTTCTTTTTCTTGTTTAGCCATGCCGATAGCCACGCTCATCGCGAATATTATAGGCAAGTTCCCAAATATTATGCTTCCCGCTTCGCTTAAAACCGACAATATTCCGTAAGCCATCGTGTGAGGACCTAGAATATTAGTTAGGTTGTAGGTTTCGAGCATAGTCGTATTGGTAAGCGAACTTCCTATTCCCAAAAACAAACCCGCAACTGGAAGCACTGCAATCGGAAGCATGAAGGAGCGTCCTATTCTTTGCAATACTCCGAAAATTTGATTCTTCATAATAAAAACTCCAAGTTTAAAATTTTTTGTATATTATATTAATTAATTTATATAAGTCAAATTTATTAACGAAAAAATCTTTTTTTATTCTAAAATTAGGATATAATAAATAATTTATAAAACAAAATTAAAGGCAGAATAATGACGCTTAAAGAACTAACTTTGCGTTCTTTTAGAAATTATGATGAAACCGTATTTAATTTTTCGGACAAAATAAATGTTCTATACGGAAATAACGGCTTGGGAAAAACGAATATTTTGGAAGCTATTTATATGCTCGGAAACGGAATTTCTTTCAGGACAAGGTTGGACAGAGAGATTATAAAAAACGGGAATGACAATTATTTTATAAGAGGAATATTCAGAGAGGATAATTTATCTTACGACACTACGATTGAAATAAACTATCAAAAAAAGCCAAAAAAAGTTTTTAAAAAAGTATTTATGGATAAAAAAGAAATCTCTTCAAGAAAAGATTTAATCGGAAAAATTCTTTATATCGTATTTCTGCCAAACGATACCGATTTGGTAACAGGCGAGCCAAAATTGAGAAGAGATTATTTTAATATGCTTATCTCCACAATTTCGATTGAATATTTATCTTCTTTAATAAAATATAATAAACTTTTGAAAATGCGAAATATTTGCCTTATAAAAAAACCTTCCGAAGCGAATATTTATAACGAAGAAATTGCAAAACTTTCTTTGTATATCGCCAAAGAAAATTTAAAATATTCAAAAATACTCGAAGATAAAATGAATCAAACTTACGAGACGATATTTAAAAACGAAAATCCTTATACGATTAAATATTTGTCGACTATAGAAGATATAGAAAACGAAAACGATTATATAAAAAAATTGGAAAACACTTTGCAGGAACAAATAAAAATGCGAACCACATATTTTGGAATTCATAGAGCGGAATATCAATTTTATTATAAAGATTCGCTTTCGAGAAAATTTTCTTCTCAAGGCGAAAAAAGAATGTTTACTTTAATAATGAAACTTGCAAGCGAAAAAATACTTTCGGAATATAGAAACAAAACGCCGATACTTTTGATAGACGACGCGATGCTCGAACTCGACAATATGAGAAGAGACAATATTTTGGAATATATTAAAACTTTGGGGCAGGTTTTTATAACGGTGACGGAAAAAGAAAAAGTGAAAAATTTTGAAAGCGGAAAAATTTTCGATATAGCTAATTATCAATTATAAAAATATAAAAAAATCGTTGCCTTTTTTAAATTAATTGTTATATTATAAGCGGAAATTATAATATATTTAAGAGGTTTAAAATGAAGCAAGAAAAAACTTCTATTAAAACAAAAATCAAAAATAAAATTGTTATAGTATTTTTATTAGCGGCTTTATTCTGCATATTTGGAATTTCCTCATGCGCAGAGGAGCTTGAATTATCGCCAAATATAGATTTAGATTTTAACGATACAAATTATAACAATAACGGAAATACTAATAATAATTCTAATACTAATTCAAATAATACAAATCTCCGTTAGGTTTAAAGTTAAACTCGGCATAATAACCTCTTA
>NZ_SJDU01000403.1 GCF_005518285.1 Brachyspira catarrhinii
CGAAATTATAGTATGCTAATTTATAGTAATTTTTACTAACCATATTTAAGTTATCCAATATTTATTAACTTTAATTTAAGTAAAATATAACATGAATTAAAAAATATGTCAAGCATTTAATTTATATAAATTTATCGTCATTGCGAACCGAAAGCGTGGAGTAGCAATCAATTTTTGAAATTATGCTTTTCTGAATAACAATGTGGATTTAGCTCCTGCGCCCTGTAAGGAATCCAATAATGACTTATTTTGTTATATAATTAATTATAAGCGATTACAAAAAAAAATTATTTATTATATAATTAAATAAAAAATCCTATGGCTTTATAAATGTTGAATAAAAATTATATAAACTTTCTTAAAAAACAAAATATATTGATACTCGGGGCGACTCCAAGAAGCGGAATAAGTATAGCCAATGTTATTTACGATATTAACAAATCGGAAAATATAAATATAAATTATGGTTTAAGCGACAGCAAAGAAAAAGAGAAACTTAATTTGGAAGATTTGAAAGATAAAAATGCAAAATTATTTTTTGGTAATCAGGATTCTTCGATTTTGGAAAATATAACTCTTATAATAATTTCGCCGGGAATTCCGCAAAGCATTTCGCTTATTGAAGAAGCGAAAAAAAGAAAAATAAAAATAATAGGGGAGATTGAATTTGCCTATAATCTTTTGCCCGATAGAAATTATATTGCGATAACGGGAACGGACGGAAAAACTACAACGGTAAATTTAATTTATAGTATCGTTCGCTCTTATAAAAAGGCGCGACTTTTGGGAAATGTGGGAAATACATTTTCTAAAGAAATTGAAAATATCGAAGAAGACGAAGATATAATTTTGGAACTTTCAAGTTTTCAGCTCGAGACAATCGAAAATTTTCATCCGCATATAAGCGCTATATTGAATATTGCAGAAGACCATTTGGATAGATATAAAAATATAGAAGATTATTTTGACGCTAAAAAAAATATTTATAAAAATCAAAATGAAAACGATTTTTTAATTCTCAATTACGATAATATTTTTACGAATAGACTTTATAACGAATTAGAAAAAAATAAAGAAGAAAAATTTAATATTTTGACTTTTTCGACTAAAAATAAAAACGCAACAATTTATTACGATAACGAAGAAATATTTTATCAAAATAAAAAATTATTTTCTATAGAGAATAAAAAATTATTTGGCATGCATAATGTGGAAAATATTTTGGTTTCCGTTTTGGCATCTTTGAAAAATAATATTCCCGTAAATTATATAGAAAACGCTGTGAATAATTTTAAAGGAATAGAACATAGATTGGAATTGGTAGCGACTATAAATAATGTAATGTATATTAACGATTCAAAAGCGACTTCTATGAACGCCGTAAAAAGCGCCTTAAAATCTTTCGATAAAAATATAATTCTAATAATGGGGGGAAGAAATAAAAATATAGATTTCAGTCCTCTAAATGAAATTATAAACGAGCGAGTAAAAAAACTTATATTGACGGGCGAGGCTGCGGAATCATTAAACTATATGATAGAAAGCGATAAAAAAATTATAATAAAAGATTTTACGGACGCGTTTAATTACGCTTCTTCTTTGACAATCTGCGGAGATATAGTTTTGCTTTCCCCGGGTTGCGCAAGTTTCGATTCTTTCAAAAATTACGAAGAGAGAGGGAAATATTTTAAAAGTTTGGTTTATAAATTAAAAGATAATATTTAATTCGGTTATGTTTTTCAAGTCTTTTAAATTTAGCTAGAAATATTATTTTATAAAAATTTGCCTTAAGTCATAATTAAAAATTTATTAATTTATTATACTAAAATAAAGCCGTTTTGTTAAAAATATTTTAAATTAAACTATTGACATTTTTTATCAAATATGCTATAATTTTCCTAAATTGATAGAATTATTAAAAATTAGAAAAAGGAATTTTGAAAGA
>NZ_SJDU01000404.1 GCF_005518285.1 Brachyspira catarrhinii
TCCTTACAGAAAAGTTATTAAAGGAAAAGTGACTGACGAGATAGAATATTTGACGGCGCATGACGAAGAGAGATTCCATATCGCAGATGCGAACGCTCCGATAAACGAGGATGGAACTTTTAAGGAAAATTTAATATCCACAAGATACAGGTCGGAATTTCCTTATTCGTCTCCAGAGCAGGTGCAATATATGGATGTGTCGCCTCAGCAGATAGTTTCGCTTTCAAGTTCGCTTATACCGTTTTTGGAGCATGACGATGCGAACAGAGCTTTAATGGGAAGCAACATGCAAAGGCAGAGCGTTCCTCTTTTATTTCCAGAAGCGCCAATAGTTGGAACGGGAGTCGAAGCAAAAATATGTCAGCCAGGAACGGGCATCGCTTTACATGCTAAAAGGGCGGGTAAGGTTATAAAAGTGGTTAATAACGAAATAGTAATTAAACCGAATAAACAGAGCGATAAAGACGATTTCGATGTTTACGAGCTTATAAAATATCAAAGAACAAACCAAGACACTAATTTTCATCAAAGACCCGTAGTCAATCTCGGCGATACTGTTAAAGCGGGAGGACTTCTTGCGGACGGACCAGCTACCGATAACGGAGAGTTGGCGTTGGGAAGAAACGTTTTGGCGGCGTTTATGATATTTGAAGGATATAATTTTGAGGACGCTATTCTTTTGAGCAGCAGACTTGTCGAAGAGGATGTGTTTACTTCCGTTCATATTGAAGAATTTTCAGTCGAAGCGAGAGAGACAAAATTAGATAGAGAAAATATTACGAGAGATATTCCTAATGTTTCAGAGTCCGCATTTAAAAATTTGGACGAAAGAGGAATTGTAAGAATAGGCGCTAAAGTAAAAGCGGGAGATATATTGGTTGGAAAAGTGACTCCAAAAGGCGAAACGGAAATCACTCCAGAATACAGACTTCTTCATTCGATATTCGGCGAAAAGGCGCGAGATGTTAAAGACACTTCTTTAAGAGTGCCTCATGGAAAGGACGGAACGGTTATAGATGTGAGAGTTTATAGCAGAGAAAACGGGGACGAACTTAAGCCAGGAGTAGAGGAAGTGGTAAAAGTATTTATCGCTAAAAAACGAATAATACAGGAAGGCGACAAAATGGCGGGAAGGCATGGAAATAAGGGAGTCGTGGCAAGAATAATGCCCGTAGAAGATATGCCATTTTTGGAAGACGGAACTCCAGTAGATATTTGTTTGAATCCTTTGGGCGTTCCTTCTCGTATGAATATCGGGCAGGTTATCGAGATGTTGCTCGGTTGGTCGGGATATAAAATGGGATTAAAATACGCATGTCCAGTATTCGAAGGTCCGAAAGAAGAAGCTTTAAAAGAGGCTATGATTGCAAGCGGAATGAATCCGAGCGGTAAAGTTAAACTTTACGATGGAAGAACGGGAGAGCCTTTCAAAAACGAGGTTGCGGTAGGTTATATGTATATGCTAAAACTTAATCACCTTGTGGAAGATAAAGTTCATGCGAGAAGCACGGGACCTTATTCTTTGGTTACTCAGCAGCCTTTGGGAGGAAAATCTCAATTTGGCGGACAGAGATTGGGAGAGATGGAAGTTTGGGCTTTGGAGGCTTACGGTGCCGCTAATATGCTTCAAGAGTTTTTAACCGTTAAATCGGACGATATGGCGGGACGAGCGAGAATATACGAATCTATCGTTAAAGGCGATGTTATATCTTCGCCAGGCATCCCAGAAAGTTTTAATGTTTTGGTTCAAGAGCTTAGAGGACTCGGACTAAATATTACGATTCATGATGAGCAGGGAGTTCAGCTTCCTTCTACGGAAAAAGAATTAAAACAAAAATCGAAAAAGCAAACGAAAATTTTTAAATAGATTTTAGAATAAATTTTTAAATAAAATTTTTAATAGAGTTTTTAAATAATAAGGAGAAGTTTAATTAAT
>NZ_SJDU01000405.1 GCF_005518285.1 Brachyspira catarrhinii
TTAATAATTCTATCAATTTAAAGAAATTATAGCATGTTTTATAAAAAATGTCAATAGTTTATTTATTAAAATTATAATAAATAATTGTAGGATTTATAATGCCTGTAAGGAAATAGTTAAAAATATTTTGACATTTTACAATCGCTTTTATATAATTTATACAAATTAAAAATTATTGAGCTTGAAAATGATAAATAAAGAAAACCGTTATTTTTACGAAGCGTTAAGCGATATTCAAAATAAAGATTACGAAAAGGCGACAGAGAATTTACTTAAAGTAATTGAATTAGACGAAAAAAATTTGGACGCTTATTACAATTTGGCGAGAGTTTATTACGATACAAAATCCTACGATAAGGCTTTGGAAACTTATAACAAGTCGATAGAAATTTATCCGTATGATAGCGAAATTTATTATAATAGAGCCGAAGTTTATATTGAATTAAATCGGCTCGAAGAAGCTTTGGAAGATTTGGAGAAAGCGGTTTCGATAAATAAATCCAACTCGGACGCTTATTATTTGATTTCCGTTATATTCAGAAAACAAAAAAAATATAAGAAAGCGATTAAATATTTGAAAAAAGTTTTGGAGACGAACGGCGAAGATTATATCGCGTATTACGATATTTATAAATTATATAACATTTTAATTAGGCATGAAAAAGATGAAATTAAAAAAGAAAAATATTTGAAAATTGCGGAGAAGAGTTTGAAAAAATCCGCAAATTTGGGTTATGAGAAAGCGATTAATCGATTAAAATAAATATATTGCCATAGCCGTTGCCGAAGACACGCAAATGTTTGACTACTTCCAAATTGCCTAATATCGAAGCATACATTAAATGCGTCATTCCTTCCATATCTTCTACTAAAATATCGTTAATATTGGTAAAGCTTATTATATATTCATTACCGTTTACATTAATTTTGAATGTTTTTTTCGAACAGGCTATTACTCCTAAAATTATAATAGTCATTAAAGTTATTTTTTTTATCATTTGTTTTCTCCTTGATTTTTATGATTTTTTAAATTTATATTAAAATTATAATGCATTAATTAAAAAACTTAAGTAAAATTTTATATTTTTATCGAAAAAAATAAGAAAATTACAAAAACTTTGTAAATTAAATAATTTATAAATAAAAAGCCGATGGAAAATTATTAATTCTCCATCGGCTTTAATTTTCTAACTTTCTAATTAATTTATTAAATCATTAAATTAAAAAGCTTTATTTTTGTTGTTTGATAGATTCTACTATAGCGTCCACCAAAGCGTCCATTTCGCCTATATTCGCGTCTTTCATAGAAGAAGATACCGAAACTTGAGCGTCTAATACTTCGGAATTTTTAAGATTATTTTCTATAAACTCTTGCATCAAAGCGCCCGATTTAGGAGCCCAAGAACCGTTTTCTATGATGGCAAATTTTCTCTTTTGAAGATTAAGCGCCTTCATATCATGCAAATATTCATACATAGGCGGATAAATATTCAAATTGTATGTAACGGATGCCAAAACGACATGGCTCAATTTGAAAGTGTCGGAAATCAAATAAGATACATGCGTGCTTGACACATCATGCATAACTATATTTGTCACTCCCTTGTCGGCAAGTTTAGCCGCAAGAACCCCCGCCATATCTTCCGTGTTTCCATACATCGAAGCGTAAACGATTAAAACGCCTTTTTCTTCTGGAACATAAGTGCTCCATTTGTCGTATTTTTCGAGTATATATCCCAAATCCTTTCTCCAAACGGGACCATGCAAAGGACAGAATATTTTTATTTTGTCTATGATTCCGCCCGCTTTTTTGAGGAGATGTTGAACATGAGGACCGTATTTACCCACGATATTCGTATAATATCTTCTCGCTTCATCTAGCCAATCTCTATCGTTAACTTTGTCCGTGAATAATTTTC
>NZ_SJDU01000406.1 GCF_005518285.1 Brachyspira catarrhinii
GGGGGGGGGGAAAAAGATAATCCAGAAATACTAAAAATTCTAATTGAAAACGGGGCGGATATAAACGAGCCAGACGAAGATAATTGCAGTTGCGCAATTTGGGCGGCTTATAATAATTTGGTAGATAATATGAAAGTTCTTATTGAAAATGGAGCTAACATAAACGCTAAAAATAGCGATGGCAATAATCCCGTAATGCTCGCCGCCGAATGCGGAAGCGCGGAAGTATTAAAAATATTATTGGAAAACGGAGCGGATTTATATGAAAAAGATAAATACGGAACTACGGCTTTAATGTGGGCTGAAATGCTTAATGAAAAAGAATGCGTAGAAATATTAAATCATTATATAAATAAGGGAGATTATATAAAATAAACTCCCTATATGAAATTTAATATATTTAATTCAATTTACAATATAAATTAAACGGAATCTTTCTTTAACATTTTTACTATTGATACCATTGTAAATATCATTATAAACGAGAATGGAAACGCTGCCGCAATAGACGCCGTTTGAAGCATTTGCAAGCCATTAACCGAACCTATCATTAAAGCCAAAGTTAATCCAGATTGCACTATTCCCCATAAAATCTTTTTAGGTCCCTTTGGATGCAAATCTCCATGCGAGCTGAACATAGCCAAAACGAAAGTGGAAGAATTTGCAGAAGTAACAAAGAAAGTAACAAGCAAACAAACGCATATTATAGATATTATATTGCCAAAAGTATAATTTGATAATACGCTAAATAGAGTAGTCGGAGTGGACTTTATGGCTTCTTTTGCAAATTCCAATCCTTGTTCTATTCCCATAGTTCCAGCGATAACAAACCAAATAAAAGACGCAATAGAAGGAGCTATCATTACTCCTATTATAAATTCTTTTATCGTGCGTCCTTTTGATATGCGCGCTATAAAAGTTCCGACAAAAGGCGTCCATACTATAAACCAAGTGAAATAAAAAATAGTCCAAGAACCATACCACTTTTTATTAAAGAAAGCGCCGTCTTCCAAACCGCTTCCGATAAAAGTTTGTATATAATATCCCGTGCTTTCAATAAAAGTATCCAATATTTTTATAGACGGTCCTACGAGGAAACAAGCTATAATAACGAAAGTAAATATATAAACATTAATATTAGCCAAATGTTTTATGCCGTTATCAAGTCCCGTAACAGTAGAAACTATATATATTATAGTGATTATTATAACGATACTTAATTGAACCGATGTAGTTTCGGGAATATTGAATAAGAATTTTAATCCGCTATTTATTTGATATGTTCCAAGCCCTAAAGATGTGGCTATTGCTGCAAGAACGGCAAAAATTGAAAATATATCGATTATTTTTCCTATAGTTCCGTTTGCTCTTTCTTCTCCTATCAAAGGTATAAAAACGCTGCTTACCAAACAAGGTTTATTATATCTAAATTGCATTAACGCTGAAGCCAATGCAAAAATAGCGTAATTAGCCCAAGGATGAAATCCCCAATGCAAGAAAGATTTTTGCATAGCGAATCTTGCCGCTTCTGGAGTTCCCGCCTCTACTCCTAAAGGAGCTACAAAATAATTCATAGGTTCGGCGGCTCCCCAGAATACCAATCCTATACCCATACCCGCTGAAAATAGCATGGCAAACCATGTCAAAAAACTATATTCTGGTTTTGAATTTTGTTCTCCCAATCTTATATTTTTATATTTACTAAAAAATCCTATCCAAATTGCAAAACCTACAAAGCTCATCATTGTTATAGTATAAAACCATCCGAATTTATCGACTAAAAAACCAAATGCGGCGTTAGCCATATTTTCAAATGTCGATGGAGAGGCTATACCCCATATAACTACCGCTATTGTAATTATTATAGAAATGAAAAATGTATAATTAAATTGCTTTTTATCAGCCATAATATT
>NZ_SJDU01000407.1 GCF_005518285.1 Brachyspira catarrhinii
CAGTTACGAATATATGTTTTGTATTCATTGAATAACCTTAAATAATGAAATATTTTAATTTTTATACAATATCATTAAAGCGGCATTAAATCAAGCGAATTTTTGAATTAATCTATAGTAATTTATTAATTTGAATTATTAATTATAAATATAATTTTGTTTTCCCATATAAAATGGGTTGTCAAAAATCGCAATATTATCGTTTATGCTCTTGTATCTTGCTTTACCATATTTAATGGAGTGGCAAGACATATAATATAATTCTAATTCAAACTTGAAATCTTGCTTTCCCGCATTTAGCGGGGTTGCAGACTTTATAAAAAATTTATACCAAAAGGAATCTCGCTTTCCTAAATTAAAATTAGGATATCGAGACAAACGAGTTTTCACTCACAAATCAAAAATCTTGATTTCTCGCATAGAGCGAGGTATCGAGACAATCAAAAATATCACAATCTTATTATGCATCTTGCTTTCCTCTCTTGTATTCGGTAGGGTAGCAAGACTTTCAAAAAACATTTTTAAATCTTTATTGAATTTCGTTTTCCCGCATTAAGCGAGGTATCGAAACTCATGCTCTTAAAAAGCAAAAATCAAAAATCATGCTTTCCCGTATAAACGGGGTAGCGAGACAAAAGAGGAATTCTTATGAATAATTTCAAAATCCAGCGTTTCCGCATTTAGCGGAGTGGCGAGACTAAAGTAGAAATTCAATGAAGAATTCAAATCTCGTATTCTTACATTAAGCAAGTTATCGAGACAATCAAAAATCTTATTAATTACTTTATGTATCTTGCATTCTATCGTTAAGTTAGGTGGCAAAACAAAAACAACTTTTAAACAAAAATCAAAAATTCCGTTTTCCGCATCGAGCGGATTATCGGAACAATCAAAAATCTTTATAACTTTATTATGCATTTTGCTTTCCTCATTTTGTCTAAATAGCGACATTCAATAGGGTATCAAAACAATCAAAAATTTTTATCACTATTTTATGCATTATGATTTCCCACATTAAGCGGGTTGTCATAAAAATCAAAAATATTCTTAATTATCTTATGTATCTCGCTTTCCTCTCTCTGCGCCCAGTAGGGACATTCAGTAGGGTATCAAGACTAAAAAGAAAATATCAATGTATAATTTCAAATTCCGTATTCCCGCATTAAGCAAGTTATCGGAACAATCAAAACTATTTATTACAATTTTATGTATCTTGTTTTCCTCGCTTTGATAAAATAGGATATCAAGACCAAAAAATAAGATTTTAAACAATGAAAAAATCTCACTTTCCCGTATTAAACGGGGTAATAAGACAAAACAAAATATCGAAGTAAATTCTACATAATCAAATAATATAATATATTCGAATTTTTTTCAATTCAAATTTGACTTTTTATATTAAAAATATTATCATTAAGAATACTATTTTAATAAACTTTTTTAGGACAAATCCAATGAAAACGAATTATAATAACTATAATAAAAACAATTATAGAAACAACAACAAATTTAAAAATAATTATAAAAGCAACTATAAAGGCAACGACAAGCCGAATATAAAACCGCCAGAGTTGTATTATTTATCTTACTTCTTAAACGATGGTAAAAAAGATACGAATAAAAATAAAATAAAAAAATATTTAATCCCTTTATTAACCGTTATAACGGAATATAAAAACGCAAGCGATTTGTCGGCGATAAAAAATTTTTCGGTTATAGTTAGAAATAAATACGAAAGACTGCCTATAGAATTTAAAGAAGAATTTATTAAACTTGAAAATAAAAATATATACGAAGAGGAAGAAATATTAAGAGAAAAAATAGAAAAATCTTATAAAGACGCTTTAATATTTTTAAAAGATTTTAGAAATATTATAATTCATAAAACCGTAAAAGAAGATACTTTTG
>NZ_SJDU01000408.1 GCF_005518285.1 Brachyspira catarrhinii
AAGTTTCTCTTAAAGACGGATACGCTAAGATAACTAAAGAAGAAGCAGAAGAATTAATAAAACAAAAGACATTCCCTGCTTCTGCTTTGGAAGAAACAAAAAAAGAACTTGAAGAATGTAAATCAAAAATAGCTGAGTTAGAAAAAACTGCCGCAGACAATAAAGAAAATAAAGCTTTAAAAACTAAAATAACAGAGTTAGAAAAGTCTAATGAGGCACTTACTAAAGAAAATGAAACTTTAAAAGTAAAAGTTGCTGAGTTAGAAAAAACTATTGAAGAAAGTAAAAAGAAAGTTTAAATGGGGGCATAAATGGGACTAGACTATTATACACCAACAGTAGAAGAGTTTAAAGAAACTTTTAAGGCTTTTGCTTATAATGATGATCCTCGTTATCAAGATAGTAACGATGTTTCTATTATCAATGTAGAATATCTAAAAAAACTATTAGACGGAAAAGCATTAGAAGTAAAAAGAGTTTTAAACAATAAAGGTTATCCTGAACCTAATGCTGATGATAATAGTCCAGTCTTTAATATTAAAAAATATATTTTATTTGAAGCGGCAAAAATGTTTACTGCTAATTATGCCACAAATACAGATTTAATAAATTGGATTAGAGAAGAAGCATTGAGGGCAGAGGAAGCATTTAATAATGATTTATCTTCAATACTTACTTTACCAAGTGATTATGACAGCGTGCCTCTTTTGGGAGATGTTCCTAAACAATAGGAGGGAAAACGAGGCTAGCTCAATAATTTATTATTGAGCTGATAATAAGCCGAGTTTGAGCATAGCAATAATGAGTTTAACAGAAGAACAATTTAATAATATAGCTAGGTTTTTATATGCTTTATCAAGGCTTGCTATAGAAATAAAACGAGGCAATTTTTATAAACAGCAATACGAAATATTTTTAGCTAATTGGAAAGATACTGATTTTGAAAATATTTTTAAAACAGGCGGACAAAATATTCAAAACCCAATGAGAGCTAAAAAAAATAATCCTAATTGGTTTAAGTTTAGAAAGTTTCCTGCCCCTTCTCAAAATCTTTTAGGAATATGGACAGGTGAAACTAGATACGCACTTTTGAGAGGAATGAAAGTTGGAAATAAAATTGATGTTTTTAAGAGAGTATCAAATAATAAAATACAATATGGATATAAAGCAAAATATAAAAGTAAAGACATAACAAAATATATTAATGTTAATTTGGGAGTAAGTAAAGAGTTTTTAGACGGCGAAGCAAAAAGAATTGCTGCTGTAATTGAGGATTTATTCGGCGATATAGTAAAGGAATATAGTTTATGAAATATGATGAGGCAATAAAATATTTAATTAATGATTGTATTAATTATTTTGCTGATAAATATGTAGACTTAAAAGGGAATACTGTTCAAGGAAAAAATAAATTAAATGAAAAACTTGTAAATTATGATTATTTAAAAATGCCTAGTTTTATTTTAGGCAAATATGAAAATATGACTACATCATTTTTGTTTGTTGGAATAGCTAATGTAAACAGTGTTGGAGGCGGATATATTGGAGATCCTCTAGGTTATCAAGATACTATTAATATGGTAATTAGAGTTTATAAACAAGTAAAGCCGCCTGATATTTTTGTAACTTATAATATATTACCTCTAGCAGTTGAACAAGTTGCTCGCGAATGGTTTGCTAATATAAATGAAAATGGGATGCTGTCAGGAGTTTCACCGCAATTTTCAAGAAGCGAACCTCAATTAGATAGTCAAGGAAATAGTGTTAATAATTTTTCAGCTGTTCAAGGTATTTATTTTGAAATAGCTATAAGTTTTAATATTTTTACAAACAGTGAAGAATTAAATAATAATTAATAGTAAGCCGAAGCCTCCCCCACAGGGGCACAGACGTGCGAGCAATTTTAT